>CAYYAT010000108.1:0-6189 GCA_964469595.1 uncultured Thermomonas sp. | reverse complement strand
CCTTAAGGGGTCACAAGGTGAAGACGGGGGTGGGCTCGGCGCCCGCGAGGTAGGGCAGGTCGGTTTCGAACAACGACTCGATACGCAGGCCGTTGACGCCGGGATGCACCAGCGCCGCTTCCATCGCCGGCGAACGGCCGTGCACCACGAACATGCGGCCGCCCGCCGCCAGCCACTCGACGAAGCGTGCCGGCACCGTGGCCACCGCGCCAGTGACACAAATCACGTCGAAGGTCCGGCCCGGTGCCCACGCGAAGGCGTCCGCAGCCTGCACGCTGGCGTTGCCGACGCCCTGCGCATCCAGCCGCGCGCGCGCAGCCTCGGCGAGGTCGGGATGGCGCTCGATGCTGACCACTTCGCGCCCCAGGCGGGCCAGACAGGCGGCCATGTAGCCGCTGCCGGTGCCGATCTCCAGCACGCTCTCGTGCGCCTGCACGCCCAGCGCCTGCAGCGCGCGACCCTCCAGCACCGGCTTGAGCATGTGCTCGCCGTGGCCGATCGGCAGTTCGGTGTCGGCGTAGGCTAGCGCGCGCAGCGCCTCGGCCACGTACGCCTCGCGCGGAACCTGCGCCAGGGTATCCAGCACGCGCACGTCCAGCACGTCCCAGGGACGCACCTGCTGCTCCACCATGGTTTCACGGGCGCGGGCGAAATCGATGCTCATGAGTCGGAAATCCGTTGCAGGGGACTGCGTATTGTAGTGCCGCACTCCCCGGGTTGGCGGGCAGTCTGGGCGTACTGGTACACCAGCACGCAGTGCCGGAAGTCATCGCCCCCGGCGCGGCGCGGGAAGCATTCAGCCACGCCCATGGCCGCGGACCGCGTAGGCGCGCAGGAACAGATCCACCACGCTGGCCACGTGCGCCTGCGCCGCCTCGCAGCAGGCGGTGCCCTCGCAGCCCAGCAGCGCCTGCGCGTGCGGATCGCCCTTGAGCAGGGCGAAGAAGTGGCCGGCGGCGCGGGCGGGATCGTCGATCTCCAGCTCGCCGCGCGCGATGCGGTCCTCCAGCAGGCTGCGGAAGGCGGTCTTGACCCGCTCCGGGCCGTCTTCCCAGAACATTCCGGCCATGCCGCGCGCGGCCACCTGCGGCGAGCACAGGATGCGATGCCCGGCCACCGCCTCCGGGGCCATCACCATCGCGAAGAACGCCTGCCCGATCGCCAGCAGGCGCTCGCGCAGGGGGGTGCCGGGCTCGGACTCGAACAGCCGCTGCGGCAGGTTCTGCTCGCAATGCGCGCGCACCGCCTCGGCGAACAGGCTGTCCTTGTCGCCGAAGTGGCTGTACACGGTGAGCTTGGACACCCCGGCCTCGGCCGCGACCTGGTCCATGCTCACCCGCTCGAAGCCCTGCTGCACGAACATCCGCTTGGCGGCCTCCAGGATCGCCGCGCGCTTGGCGAGGTCCTTGGGGCGGCCGGGGCTGGCGGCCTTGGGCGGCTGGGCGGGCGCACGGGCGCGAGTGGGCTTGGGGGTGGTCATGCACCCTATAGTAAACCACCCGGTTCACATTTTGGTGAACGCCCGCGGGCGCGGCTTACAGCACCCGCGGCGGCTGCCCGCCGACGATCACCACGTCGGCCGGGCGGCGCGCGAACAGGCCCACGCTGACCACCCCGGGAATCTGGTTGAGCTCGCTCTCCAGCGCCACCGGGTCGGTGATGGTGAGGTTGTGCACGTCCAGGATCACGTTGCCGTTGTCGGTGGTGACGCCGTCGCGCCACACCGGCTGGCCGCCGGTCATGCGCAGGATCTCGCGCGCCACCAGGCTGCGCGCCATCGGGATCACCTCCACCGGCAGCGGGAAGCGGCCCAGCACCTCGACCTGCTTGCTGGGGTCGATGATGCAGACGAAGCGTTCGCTGGCCTCGGCGATGATCTTCTCGCGGGTGAGCGCCGCGCCGCCGCCCTTGATCAGGCGCTTGTGGCCATCGCACTCGTCGGCGCCGTCCACGTACAGCGCCAGCGGTCCGGCGGCGTTGAGGTCGATCACCTCGATCCCGTGCGCCTGCAGGCGCGCGGTGCTCTGCTCGGAGCTGGACACCGCGCCGGCGATGCGGTCCTTCCATGCCGCCAGCGCATCGATGAAGTAGGCGACGGTGGAGCCGGTGCCGACCCCGACGATCATCCCGTCCTGCACGTAATCGATGGCTTTTTCGGCGGCGAGTTTCTTGGCGTCGGACATGGCGGTTTCCGTGGGCAGGGTGCAGGGGAGGGTCAGGCGGTCGCGCGCGTGGCGCTCATTCCAGCGACAGCAGCAGCTTCCATTGCGCGGCGGTGACCGGGAATACCGACAGCCGGTTGCCGCGCGCGGTCAGGGGAAAGCCTTCGCCCAGCGCATCGGCATGGCGCTTGACCTCTTCCAGCGGGATCAGCCGCCGCAGCTTGCGCTCGAACGCCACGTCCACCAGCTGCCAGCGCGGGTTCTCGCGGCTGGAGGCGGGGTCGAAGTAATCGGAATTCGGGTCGAACTGGGTGGGGTCGGGATAGGCGCGGCTGGCCACCGTGGCCAGCCCGGCGATGCCCGGAACCTTGCAGTTGGAGTGGTAGATCATCACCCCGTCGCCGAGCTGCATCCCGTCGCGCATGAAGTTGCGCGCCTGGTAGTTGCGTACGCCATTCCACGGTTCGGTGCCGACCCGCGCGAGATCGTCGATCGAGAACGTCTCCGGCTCGGTCTTCATCATCCAGTAGCGTTTGCGCGTGCCCATGCGGGGGTTCCTATCCGGCGGTCGTGGCGAGGAAGGTGGCATGTTCGCAGCAGACTGCGTCCAGGCGCACGTCCCAGGCCGCCTGCGGCAGCGCCTCCACCTGCTGCGCGGAAAACGCGGCACCGACCAGCCACGGCGGCGGTGGCGCGTGCTGGCGGAAGGCCAGGCTGCGGTCGTACCAGCCGCCGCCCATGCCCAGCCGGTGGCAGGCCGGATCGAAGCCGACCAGCGGCAGCACCAGCAGCGCCATGTCCTCGGCGCGCAGCGCGCCTTCGGCATGCAGGTCGGGCTCGGGGATGCCGAAACGGTTGGTGACCAGTGGATCGCCCGCGCGCCACGGCGCGAAGCGCAGGCGGCCGTCGGCGTGCAGCAGCGGCAGGCAGTACACCAGCCCCGGCGGCAGCCGCAGCTGGAACGCGTGCAGGCCGATTTCGCCGTCCATCGCCCAGTAGCCGCCCACGTAGCCGCTTGCGGGCAGGAACGGCAGCGCCAGCAGGCGTTCCGCCAGCGCCTCGGCGGCGGCGATGCGGGTGGCGGCGGGCAGGGCGCGGCGGCGTTCGCGCAGGGACTGGCGCAGCGCGTTGCGGTCTGGGGGCGGACTCACGCGGGGCGGGCCGGGCTGCGGGGAGGGAAGGAATGTCTCCGCCGTGGCGATGCGTGCGGAACGACCTTGAACCCGGGGTTCAAGTGGGAACGCTGGGCGGCCATCGGGCTTTCCGCTCGCGGCGGACATGCACTCCCGGCTGCCGGTGCGTCCCCATGGTCGTCATTAAGGGACAAGGCGAATGTTGCGCACGCTGTCGCACACAGCAGAGAACGCCGACAGTATAGCCCGGCGGGTCGCCGCCGGAAGCCGCCGCGCGCGCCCGCGCACGGCGGGTTCAGGTTCACGCCAGCAGCGCGTCCAGCTTGCGGTTGGCGGCGTCGAGCAGGGCGAAGGCATCGCCGCCGGCCTGCGCATGGCCGGCCGCGCGGCTCTGCTGCTGCAGCTCGTGCGCGAGGTTGAGCGCGGTGAGCACCGCCAGGCGGTCGGCGGCGACCATCTTGTTGCCGCCGCGCAGTTCGCGCATGCGCGCGTCCAGCAGGCGCGCCGCGGCCATCAGCGAGTCGCGCTCGGCCTCGCTCACGCCGACCGTGTATTCGCGGTCGAGGATGCGGACGGTGACCGGCTCGCTCACGTGTGCTGCTCCAGCGACTTCAGGCGGCCGATCATCGCCTCGACCCGGCTGCGCGCCTGTTCCTGCTTGGACAGCAGCTGCGCGCGCTCGCCCGCCATCTGCTCCACCTGCGCGCGCAGGCTGCGGTTTTCGTCCTGCAGGCGCTGCATGCGCGCGGCGAGCAGGTCGATCCGCGCCAGCAGTTTGTGCAGTTCGCCGTGCAGGTCGCGCTGGTCCATCCACGCACCTTAGGCAGGCGCACCGGCCGGGTCAAGCCGCTTGCCGGCGCCGGCCTGGGCGTCCAGCAGGAAGCGCAGGCAGGCATCCGCGGCGAGCGGGGGCGAGATCCAGTAGCCCTGCGCGATATCGCAGGCATTGCGCTGCAGGAACGCCAGCTGGGCGGCGGTTTCCACGCCTTCCGCCACCACCTGCAGGCCGAGGGTGCGGGCCATCGCGATCACGGTGGTGGTGATCGTGGCGTCCTCGTGGTCGTCGGGCGAGGCGATCCCGTCGATGAAGGCCTTGTCGATCTTCAGGGTGTTGATCGGCAGCCGGTGCAGGTAGGACAGCGAGGAATAGCCGGTGCCGAAATCGTCCACCGCGATCGAGACGCCGAGGTCGCGGAACGCGCGCAGGCGGTCGCCGGCCAGCGCGGCATTGTCCATCAGCACGCTTTCGGTCAGCTCCAGCTCCAGCGCGGACGCGGCCAGGCCATGCCGGCGCAGGGCGGTGGCGACCGCGTCCGGCAGTTCGCTGCGCAGTAGCTGCAGCGCGGAGACGTTGATCGACACCTTCAGGCGCGGAGCCACGCCCGCATGCCGCCACCCGGCCAGGGTGCGGCAGGCCGTGTCCAGCACCCATTCGCCGACCGGCACGATCAGCCCGGTTTCCTCGGCCAGCGGGATGAACTCCTCCGGCGCGATGCTGCCGTATTCGGGGTTGTCCCAGCGCAGCAGCGCCTCCACCGCGGCGATGCGGCCGTCGGCGAGGTGCAGCTCGGGCTGGTAGGCCAGGTGCAGCTCGTCGCGCTCGATCGCGCGCCGCAGCGCGGCGATCAGGCCGGCGCGGCGGCGGCTGTCGGTTTCCATTTCCTGCAGGTAGCGCATGTGGCCGCGCTTGCCGCCGCGCTTGGCGCGGTACATCGCGGTATCCGCGTGCTTGAGCAGGTCGGTGGGCACCTGCGCGTGGTCCGGGAACAGGCTGATGCCGATCGATGGCGAGATGGTCGCTTCGTGGCGGTCGTCGAGGTGCAGCGGCGCCTCGAACGCCTCGATGATCCGCTGCGCGCACTGGTCGGCCTCGGTGCCGTCGGCGATGTCCTGCAGCACCACCGCGAACTCGTCGCCACTGATGCGCGCCACCGTGCGCTCGGGGCCGACCACGTCCTGCAGCCGGCGCGCGACCGCGCGCAGGACGCGGTCGCCGGTGGCGTGGCCCTGCGAGTCGTTGATGTCCTTGAAGTTGTCGAGGTCTAGGAACAGCAGCGCCAGCTTGTGGCCGCTGCGGCGGGCCTGCACGATCGCGTGCGACAACCGCTCCGTAAGCTGGGTGCGGTTGGGCAGGTTGGTCAGCGGGTCGTAGTTGGCCAGGTAGCGCAGCTCGTGCTCGATCCGGCGGCGTTCGGTGATGTCGGAGGTCACCAGCACGTACAGGCGGCGGCGGGTGCCGGGGTCGTCGATGGCGTTGCACTGCATCGCGCACAGGAAGTCGCGGCCGTCCTTGCGCCGCTGCCACATCTCGCCGCTCCAGCTGGCGTGCTCGCGGATCGCCTGGCGCGCTTGCTGGTAGAACTCCGGCGGGTGGCGGTCGCCGTTGAGCAGGGAGGTGTCCTTGCCGATCACCTCCTCTACGTCGTAGCCGCTCATGCGGCTGAACGCCGGGTTGGCGGCGACGAACTTGAATTGCTCGTCCAGGACGGCCACCGATTCGGCCATGTTGCGCAGCACTTCGGCGGCGATCTGCCGCTGGCTTTCCATCTCGCGCAGGGCGTCGATGTTGCGGGCGGTGCCGGCCAGCCGCAGCACGCGGCCGGCGGCATCGTGCGCGATCGCGCGGCCGCGGGCGCGCATCCACTGCCATTGCCCGTTGTCGCCGCGCATGCGGTGTTCGGACAGGAAGATGGGGGTTTCCCCGCGCAGGTAGGCAACCAGCCGGTCGCGCACCCCGGGCAGGTCGTCCTGGTGGATGCGCGGATCGTCGTCCAGCACGGTGTGCATGGCCAGGTCATCGGCCTGGCCCGGCGCGGCGCGGGTGATCTCCAGGGTGCGCGCGCGCAGGTCGAACTGCCAGTACAGCTCGTTCGAGGCCCACAGCGCCAGCCGCA
>CAYYAT010000107.1:0-6217 GCA_964469595.1 uncultured Thermomonas sp. | reverse complement strand
CCAGCTGGTGGCGCGCGAGAGCGTGGAGCAGGCGGCGCAGGCGCTGGTGGCCGCACGCGCGGCGGCCGAGCAGGCGCGCCTGGCGCTGGCCGGGGTGGCCGGGGGGCCACGGCAGGCGCAGCTGCAGCAACAGCTGGCCGCCGCCGAAGCGGAGCTGGAGCGCGCGGTGATCCGCGCCCCGGTGGCCGGCACGGTGCTGACCCGCAAGGTCGAGCCGGGCGATGGCGTGCGCCCCGGGCAGGTGCTGCTGGAGATCGCGGCCGATGCGCCCGGCGAGCTACTGCTGCCGGTGGACGAAAAGCTGCTGGGCCGCCTGCGCGTCGGCCAGCCGGCGATCGGGATCGCCGAGGCCTATCCCGACCGTCCGTTCTCGGCGCAGGTGTACCGCATCGCTCCGGTGGTGGACCCGGCGCGTGGCAGCGTGGACGTGCGCCTGCGCCTCGGCGCGGACGCCGGTTTCCTGCGCCAGGACATGACCGCCACCGCCACCATCCGCACCGGCGCGCGCACGCAGGCGCTGGTGCTGCCCAACGATGCGCTGCTCGACGGCAGCGACGGCAGCCAGCAGGTGCTGGCGGTGCGCGACGGTCGCGTGCGGCGCGTGGCGGTCCTGCTCGGGCTGCGCGGGACCACGGCCAGCGAGGTCCGCAGCGGGCTGCGCCGCGACGACATCGTGCTGGCGGCCGCGCAACTGGGCGCGGCCCTGCCCGCGGACGGCGCGCGCGTGCGCACCACCCTGCAGCCGCCGCCCGGCGCGGACGCCGCCACCCGGCGCGAGCTGCCGGTCAAGTTCGACTGACGCCATGTGGGTCGAGACCACCATTGCCTTGCGCTTCCTGCGCCAGGGGCGCGCGCAGACCACCCTGATCCTGTTCGGGATCGCGGTCGGGGTAGCGGTGATCGTGTTCGTCACCGCGCTGATCGGCGGGCTGCAGGCCAATATCATCCAGCGCACCCTGGGGACCCAGGCGCATGTGCGGGTGGAGGCGCCCGAGCAGTTCAACCGGATCGCGCCGGCCCCGCCCGGCACCTTGCGCCTGCTGCTGGAAGACCGCCGCGCCCAGGCCCTGCGCCCGATCGCCAACTGGCCGCAGGTGCAGGGCGTGCTCGACCGCCTGCCCGGCATCACCGCGGTTTCCCCGGTGGTCAGCGGACCCGCGTTCGGGCGCCGCGGCGAGGCGCTGAAGTCGATCGCCCTGCTCGGCATCGACCTGCCGCGCTACCTGCGGGTGATCCCGCTGGACCGCAACATGGTGGAGGGGCGGCTGGACGTGGCCGCGGGCAATGCGGTGATCGGCCGCCAGCTGGCGCGCGACCTCGGGCTGCGCGTCGGCGGCAAGCTGCGCATCGATGCCGGCGCCGGCCGCGAAGCGGTGCTCAACGTCAGCGGCATCTTCGAGTTGGGCGTGCGCGAGCTGGATGCGCGCTATGTCTACCTCGACCTCAAGCAGGCCCAGGCCCTGCTGGGCCTGCCCGGCGGGGTGACGGTGATCGACGCCACCGTGGTCGACCTGTTCGGCGCCGACCGCATCGCCGCGCGCGTCCACGCCCTGACCGGGCTGAAGGCGGAAAGCTGGATGCAGACCAATGCCCAGCTGCTCAACGCGCTGCGCTCGCAGAGCCTGTCCACGCGCATGATCAGCGCGTTCGTGGCGCTGTCGGTGGCGCTGGGCATCGCCAGCGTGCTGGCGGTGAGCGTGGCCCAGCGCACGCGCGAGATCGGCATCCTGCGCGCCATGGGCACGCGGCGCGAGCAGATCCGCAAGGTCTTCCTGATCCAGGGCGCGGTGCTCGGGCTGGCCGGCTCGCTCGCCGGAGCGATCGCCGGGCTGGGCCTGGTGGGCGCGTTCAACACGTTCGGGCCGGGGCTGTTCTCCATCCCGCTGCCGCCGGCGCTGATCCCGGCGGCGATGGCGCTGGCCACCCTGGCCGGGGTGGTGGCCGCTGCCATCCCCGCCACCCGCGCC
Organism: uncultured Thermomonas sp.; assembly: GCA_964469595.1. GTDB lineage: Bacteria > Pseudomonadota > Gammaproteobacteria > Xanthomonadales > Xanthomonadaceae > Thermomonas. Next base: position 4,250 of record CAYYAT010000107.1, on the reverse strand, counting down.
GCGCGCCTGGATCCGGTGGAGGCCATCCGCTATGGCTGAAGCGCGCGAGGTGCTGCGCCTTGCCGGGCTGCGCAAGTCCTACAACATCGGCCGCCCGAACGAGGTGGAGGTGCTGCACGGCATCGACCTGCGGCTGGACAGCGCCGACTTCGCCGCGCTGGTGGGCCCCTCCGGCTCCGGCAAGAGCACGCTGCTGAACCAGATCGGCCTGCTGGATTCCCCCACCGCCGGCGAGCTGTACCTGCTCGGCCAGCCCACCCGCCGCATGGACGACGCCGCGCGCACCGCCCTGCGCGGCCGGCACCTCGGCTTCGTCTTCCAGTTCCACCACCTGATCAACGCCTTCACCGCGCTGGAAAACGTGCTGATGCCGGTGAGGGTGACGCGCGGCAAACCCGACCGCGCCACGCATGAGTTCGCCCGCGCCCTGCTCGCCGAGGTCGGCCTGGAGGCACACGCCGACTCCCCGCCGGATCAACTCTCCGGCGGCCAGCAGCAGCGGGTGGCGATCGCGCGCGCGCTCATCACCCGCCCCGCCCTGCTGCTGGCGGACGAGCCCACCGGCAACCTCGACACCAAGACCGCCGCCGACGTGTTCGCGCTGCTGCGCCGCTTCAACCGGCAGTTCGGCTGCGCGGTGCTGGTGGTGACCCACGACCCGCGCCTGGCCGAGTCCTGCGACCGCACCATCACCCTGGTCGATGGACGCATTCGCGCCGATGCGGCGTCCCGGCGCTAGGAAACGCCGCACTCATGCCGACGTGCCCTTCAGCGCCTGGATCAGCGGGCAGCGCACCTGCCGCCCATGCGCGGCATCGCAGCGGCGCACCAGCTCATCCAGCGCCGCTTCGATCCGCTCAAGGTCGGCCAGGCGGGCGCGCACGTCGGCCAGCTTGTGCGCGGCCTGCGCCTGCGCCTCCTCGCAGTGCAGGCCATCCTCCAGGGCCAGCAACCCGGCGATCTCGGCCAGGCTGAAACCCAGCCTTTGGGCCGATTTCACGAACCGCACCCGCGCCACGTCCGCCTCGCCATAGCGGCGGATGCGTCCATAGGGCCGGTTCGGTTCCGGCAGCAGGCCCTTGCGCTGGTAGAAGCGGATCGTCTCGACATTCACGCCGGATGTTCGCTTTGAGCACATGCGGGATCAGCGCCAGGGTCGCGGCGTCCATCATCTCCTTGCGCTTTGGCCCTGCATTGACGTGGCAATGCACGCAAGACTGGTTGCAGCGGTAGCCGAGATTGACCTGCAGCGTGGCAAGCGCCCTGCGCTCGATGGATGGAAAGTCGCTGGCTTCCAATAGAGGCAGGGTGGCATGCATGGAACAACTCCGGGTTTGACGAAGGCGCAGGTAGGCAGGGATATGCCTCGGTCGCGTGCGATGGCCGATTTCTTACACCCCGCCTGCCCATGAACCTAACCGATGAACGGCGGTAAGACGGCATCCGCGCCGCTTCCTCTCGGGTGGGGCTGATCGCGAGTGTAAGAACCGCGCCCTCCCTTCCGACCAATCCCCTGTCCACGAGTGCGGGCCGCGTATCGCCCGCCTTTGCGGACACCCACATCGACCAATCCACGCCCCAATCCAGGAGAGTCCCATGAAATCCAGCACCCAGGCCACCCTCGCCCTCGCCCTCGGCACCCTGCTGACCGCTGCCGTGTTGCCCGCCGCCGCGCAGGACATGAAGTCCGGCGCGCACGACATGATGGCGGGCAAGGAGAAATGCTTCGGCGTCGCCCTCAAGGGCAAGAACGATTGCAAGGCCGGCGCTGGCACTACCTGTGCCGGCACCTCCAACCACGACTACCAGGGCAATGCCTGGAAACTGGTGCCGGCGGGCACCTGCGAGAAGACCGTGTCGAAGACCTCGCCGACCGGCTTCGGCCAACTGGCCGCGTTCAAGGAAAAGGCCTGAGCCCAGATGGAGCGTCGTGCGATGACGGCCTTCCCCTCCCGTCCTGCACCGTCACGCACGGCGCTCCCACCGCGTGCGGGCCTGGGCCTCAAGCCCGAGCACGTGCGCGATATCCTCGCGGGCGACGCCGCCGATCTCGGCTTTTTCGAAGTCCACGCGGAGAACTACATGGTGGAAGGCGGTGCCTTCCACCATCATCTGGCCGCGATTCGCGAGCACCACGCACTCTCGATGCATGGCGTTGGGCTCTCGATCGGCGGCGAAGACCCACCCGACCCCGACCATCTGAATAGGCTGCGCGCCCTGCTCGAGCGCTACCAGCCCGCATCGTTTTCCGAGCACCTGGCCTGGTCCAGCCACGGCCGCAATTTCTACAACGACCTGCTGCCGCTGCCCTATACCGATGCCACCTTGCGTCGCGTATGCGCGCACATCGATGCGGTGCAGTCCGCGCTCGGGCGTTCCATGCTGCTGGAGAACCCCGCCACCTACATCGAGTTCGCGGCCTCCACCTGGGACGAGGCCGACTTCATTGCGGAAGTCGTCCGCCGCACCGGCTGCGGCCTGCTGCTGGATGTCAACAATGCCCACGTCAGCGCCGTCAACCACGGCCGCGACGTGCAGGCGTACCTGCAGCGGCTGCCACTGGCGGCGGTCGAGGAAATCCACCTGGCGGGCTTTGCCGAGGAGCGCGATGGCGCGGGCGAGCGGCTTCTGATCGACAGCCACGGCGCGCCGGTCGCGGATGCGGTGTGGTGCCTGTTTAAGCAGGTGATCCAGCGTCTGGGACCGCTGCCCACGCTGATCGAGCGCGACCAGAACATCCCACCCTTTGCCACCCTCATGCGCGAAGCGCGCGCCGCGCAGGCGATCCTTGACGATGCACGATTCTTACAGCCGCACCCCCTCCGGGAGAGCGCGTGATGGAAGCGTTCGCCCGCGCCCTGCTGGATCCGGACCCACCACCACCGCCCGGCATCCGCGTGCGCGCCGGGGCCGATCCCGCCTCGCGCTTTGCGGTGTACCGCAACAACGTGACGGCCTCGCTGATCGAGGCGCTGGCGGAGACCTATCCCGTCGTGCGGCAACTGGTGGGCGAGACGTTCTTCGCCGCCATGGCGCGCGAGTACGTGCGCTCCCATCCGCCCATCTCGCCGGTGCTGGCGTGGTATGGAGGCGACTTCCCCGAGTTCATCGCCGGTTTCGATCCAGCGGCGACGCTGGGCTACCTGGCGGATATGGCACGCCTGGAATGGGCCTATGTATGCGCCTTCCATGCCGTCGATGCGTCCCCACTGCCAGCCCAGGCCCTGGTCGCACGGGCGGCACAGCCCGGACTGCTCGCCCGCACGCGCCTGCGCTTCGCGCCCGCCGTGCGGCTGATCCGTTCCGTGCATCCCGTCGTCTCACTCTGGCAGGCCCATCAGGTCGAAGGCGAGATCGCGCTCTCCGGCATCGACATGAACCGTGCCGAGGCGGCACTGCTGGTTCGCCCGCAGTCGCACGTCCTGGTGCTTCCGATGCCGGCGCATGTTGCCGAGTTCATGGGCTGGCTCATGGCGGGTGAACCACTCGGTCCCGCGTTCGAGCGCGCCTCGGCATCCGCATCGCTGCCGCTGCCCGAACTCTTCTCGCAACTGTTGGAGATGGGCGCCCTGGTGGCGCTGGATCCCGCCGCACCCCAGACAGGAGACATCGCATGACATCGCAAGCCATCGCCTGGCCAGTCAGCGTCGCGCAGCGGTGCATCGCGCTGCTGTCGAAGATACCGCACTCGCTCATCGCCTTCATCGGCCGGTTTTCGATCTCCGCCGTGTTCTGGCTGTCCGGCCAGACCAAGGTCGAAGGCCTGGCCATCAACCTGGTGAGCGGCGAGTTCCAGCTTGGCTGGCCGCATCTGTCGGACAGTGCGCTCGATCTGTTCCGCACCGAATACGCACTGCCGCTGCTGCCACCGGAGCTGGCTGCGCTGATGGCGGCGACCGCCGAGCACGTCTTCCCGGTGCTCCTGCTGCTCGGGCTGGCCACCCGTCTTTCGGCGCTGGGGCTGCTGGGCATGACCGCGGTCATCGAGATCTTCGTGTATCCCGACGCCTACCCCACCCACGGCACCTGGGCGACGATCCTGCTGTACCTGATCGCGCGAGGCCCCGGTGTGTTGTCGCTCGACCACTGGATCGCCCGGCGCTGGATGCCGCACAGCCGCTAGGGAACCTCTGATCAACTCAGCGGTTCCCGCCGGCCACGGATGGCCGGCCCCGCATCCATCATGCACGTGATGGATGCGTGTGAGCCGAGTCCGGGCCTGTACCGGACTCGGCGTGGGCTGACAACGC
>CAYYAT010000106.1:0-6232 GCA_964469595.1 uncultured Thermomonas sp. | reverse complement strand
TGGAGGCCGGCGAGAAGCTGGGCTTCCTGCCCGGCGACCTCACCCAGAAGGTCGATCCCTACCTGCGCCCGCTGTACGACGCGCTGTACGAGATGCTGGGCGTGGAGAAAGTCGTGCGCCTGATCGAACGCAACGTGATCGAAATCGCGCCGCTGGCGTTCATGCGCGGGCGTACCCTGAACGACGCGTTCGTGATCCTCGACGAGGCGCAGAACACCAGCATCGAGCAGATGAAGATGTTCCTGACCCGGCTCGGCTTCGGCAGCACCGCGGTGATCACCGGCGACATGACCCAGATCGACCTGCCGAAGCACCAGAAATCCGGCCTGAAGGACGCGGCGGAAGTGCTGCGCGGGGTGGAAGGCGTGAGCTTCACCTTCTTCGAGGCGCGCGACGTGGTCCGGCATCCGCTGGTGGCGCGCATCGTGAGTGCCTACGAGGCGCGCGACGCCGCGGCCGAGGGGTAAGATGCGCGCATGACCCAGGGACCGGTCCGTCTCGATGTCGCCGTCGGCTATGCGGTGCCGCGCGCCGGCGTGCCGGCCGCCGCCAGCTTCCGCAAGTGGGCGGCCGCCGCACTGGCCGGGCGCATCCGCGAGGCCGACCTGGCGATCCGCATCGTCGGCACGCGCGAAGGCCGCGCGCTGAACCGCCACTACCGCGGCCGCGACTACGCCACCAACGTGCTCAGTTTCCCGGCGGATCTGCCGGAAGGGCTGCCCAAGGACGTGCGCCTGCCGCTGCTCGGCGACCTGGTGCTGTGCGCGCCGGTGGTCGCCCGCGAGGCGAAGGAACAGGGCAAGCCGCTGAACGCGCACTACGCCCACCTCACCGTGCACGGCTGCCTGCACCTGCTGGGCTGGGACCACGAGGACGTGCGCGAGGCCGAGGCGATGGAGCAGTTGGAGCGCGAGATCCTGGCCGCGCTGGGCCTGCCCGATCCCTACCTGGACGCCTGAACACCCGCCCCCGCGGATTCGCTAGACTTCCCCACGCGTTCTTTCCCCCGCAGCGAGCAAAGGCCCTTACGCCCCATGTCCGAGGATGACAGTCGACGCCACCCAGACGCCGACGAGAAACCCGCCGAAAAACCGCATCGCTCCTGGCTGGACCGCATCAGCGCCGCCCTCTCCGGCGAGCCGACCAGCCGCGAGGACCTGATCGAACTGCTGCGCGACGTGCAGGCCGACGGCCTGATCGGCCCCGACACCCTGCGCATGATGGAAGGCGCGATCAACATCGCCGACATGACCGTGGGCGACGTGATGGTGTCGCGCGCGCAAATGGTGGCGCTGCCGGCGGACGGCAAGCTGCTGGACCTGATGAAGCAGGTGGTGGAATCCGGCCACTCGCGCTTTCCAGTGCACGGCGAGGACAAGGACCAGATCCTCGGCATCCTGCTGGCCAAGGACCTGCTGCGCGGGGTGGTGGCCGACAACGGCCCGGCCAGCATCCACGAACTGCTGCGCCCGGCGGTGCTGATCCCGGAGTCGAAGAACCTCAACGTGCTGCTGCGCGAGTTCCGGCAGTCGCGCAACCACATGGCCATCGTGATCGATGAGTATGGCGGCGTGGCCGGGCTGGTGACGATCGAGGACGTGCTGGAGCAGATCGTCGGCGAGATCGACGACGAGCACGACGACGCGGCTGACGAGGGCGTGCTGATCGCGGCCCAGGCCGACGGCCAGTTCGTGGTGGACGCGCTCACCCCGATCGCCGACTTCAACGAGCGCTTCGGCGCCGATTTCGACGACGACGAATACGACACCATCGGCGGGCTGGTGACCGCCGCCATCGGCCATCTGCCCGAAGCCGGCGAGGAGCTCTCGCTGGGCCGATTCACCTTCCGGGTGGCGCGCGCCGACGCGCGCCGGCTGCACGCGCTGCACGTGAGCGTGCATGCCGAGGGCTGAGCGCGCGCGCGCCGCGGTGCGCTGGATGCTGGCCCCCTTGCTGGCGCTGCTGGCCGTGGCGGCCGTGACCGCCACGCCCGCGTCGGCCGCCATGGCATCGCAGGCTACCCCCGCAGCGCCTGCCGATGCACCGCCGGGAACGCCGCGGATCGGAGTGGTGACGATGGGCCCGGGCGAGGTGTTCTGGGAACGCTTCGGGCACGACGCCATCGTGGTGGAAGATCCGCGCACCGGCGCGCGCACCAGCTACAACTTCGGCTTCTTCGACCTCGACGAGCCCGGCTTCCTCGGCCGCTTCGTCAAGGGCGACATGCGCTATCGCCTGGTGGCGCTGCCGCTGGACGAGGACATGGCCTATTACCGCGAGGTCGGACGCGGCGCCTGGGTGCAGTGGCTGGACCTGGAACCGGAGCAGGCACGGGCGCTGGCGGCGGCGCTGGCGGAGAACGCCCGTCCCGAGAATGCGCGCTACCGCTACGACTACTTCACCGACAACTGCGCCACCCGCGTGCGCGACGCGCTCGACCGCGCGCTCGGCGGCCACCTGCGCAAGCAGCTGGAAGGCCGCTCCAGCGGCGACACCTACCGCGGCGAGGCGCTGCGCCTGGCCTCGCCGGAGGCATGGATGTGGCTGGCGTTCGACATCGGCCTGGGGCCCTACGCCGACCGCCCGCTGAGCCGCTGGCAGCAGGATTTTCTGCCGCGCCGGCTGGCCGACGACCTGCGCAAGGTCAACGGCACCCACGGGCGTCCGCTGGTGGCCGCGGAAGCGGAACTGCTGCCGCAGCGGCTGCCGCCGGAACCGGCCGAGCACGCGCCATTGCTGTGGCCGTGGCTGCTGGCCGGCACCCTGATCGCGGCCGCCATTCTGTGGCTGCGCGCCGCCCGCCCCAGGCTGCTGGCAGGGCTGGCATTGGGCTTCTGGCTGCTGTGCGGGCTGCTCGGGCTGGTGCTGGCGCTGGGCTGGGCGTTCACCGAGCACCAGGCGATGTGGGCCAACCGCAACCTGCTGCTGTTCAACCCGCTGTGCCTGCTGCTGGTCCCCGGCGGGCTCGCCCTGCTGCGCGCGCGCACGCCCACGCCGCGCTTTTTCAACCTGCTGGTGGCGGTGGCGGTGCTGGCGCTGCTGGCCTGCCTGCCGCTATGGCTGCAGCTGTATCCGCAGCGCAACGGCCACTGGATCGCCCTGCTGCTACCGATCCACGCGGCGCTGGCGCGCGCCTGGCACAGGCCGGCGGCTTGATGCCCCCCGCGGTCGCGGGCAGGATGCGCGGATGAGCCGACTGCATGCCTCCCAGCGCCAGGCGATCGTCAACTGCGCGGTGTACGATCGCGCCGGGCGCCGTCGCGATATTCCCATCGACGCGATCAGCGAGGAGCTGGCGCAGGACGATGGCCGCTTCGTCTGGATCGGCCTGTACGAACCGGAAGAGGCGGTGCTGGACGCGCTGCAGGAGGAATTCGGCCTGCACGACCTGGCGGTGGAGGACGCACACAAGGCGCACCAGCGGCCGAAGATCGAAACCTACGGGCAAAGCCTGTTCATCGCCGTGCATACCGCGCAGCGGATTGATGGCGAAGTCCGCTTCGGCGAGACCCAGATCTTCGCCGGACCGCGCTATCTGGTGACGGTGCGCCACGGCGCCTCGCTCAGCTACGCCCCGGTGCGCCAGCGGCTGGAGCGCGAGCCGGCCCTGCTGGCGCTCGGCCCCAGCATCGCCCTGCACGGGGTGCTGGATTTCGTGGTGGACAACTACCAGCCGATCGTCGCCGACTACGAGGACGAGCTCGACACCCTCGAGCAGGACGTGTTCGCGGAAAGCTACCGCCGCGCCACCCTGCAGCGCCTGTACCGGCTGCGCAAGGACCTGACCCGGATGCGGCTGGCAGTGTTGCCGATGCAGGACATCCTGGCCCAGCTGAAACGCGCGCCGGCGTTCCCGATCCCGGACGAGGTCAAGCCCTATTTCCGCGACATCCACGACCACGCCGCGCGCGAAGGCGACACCATCGACACCCTGCGCGAGATGGCGGCGGCGGCGATGAGCACCAACCTGGCGCTGGTGACGGTGGCGCAGGGCGAGGTGGTGAAGAAACTGGCCGGCTGGGCCGGGCTGCTGGCCGCGCCGACCCTGATCGCCAGCTGGTACGGCATGAACTTCGCGCACATGCCGGAACTGCAGGGGCGCTACAGCTACGCCATCCTCACCGGCGTGGTGGCGCTGGTGTGCATCGTGCTGTACGCCTACCTGCGCCGCATCCGCTGGCTGTAGCGCGCCTCAGCGCAGCCAGAACACCACCCACGCCAGCGCGGCCAGGGCCGCGGCGGCGGCCACCCACCACCACAGCGGCATGCGGAACCCGCCCGTGCGCGGCGCCAGCTGCTGCAGCTCGGACCGGGTGGAATCCAGCAGCCGGAAGCGCACCGTGTCGAAGCCGATCTCGTCGCCGGCCACCGCCAGGCCCTGCAGGATGCGACGGCCGTTGAGGAAGGTGCCGTTGGTGGAACCGGCATCCTCGACCTGCACGCCGTCCGCCATCGGCACCAGCCGCGCATGCTGGCGCGACAACCCCGCCTCCTCGATCTGCAGCGCGCACTCCGGCGCGCGACCGACGGTGACGACGCCTGCCAGCGGATGGCTGCGTCCCAGCATCGAACCGGACACCCCGCGCAGACGAAACGCGGGAGCACCGGACGCACCCGGGTGAGGCCAGCGTCGTCCGCCGCCTGCGGTGTCGCCGGTGACATGCCGTTCTCGCGCCCCTGGCTGGCGGCAACTGGCATCGGCACCAGCCGCAGCTGCACGCCGGCGATGCTGAAGGTGTCGCCCGGGCGCAGCGCGATCAGCCCGTCCACCTCGCGGCCGTTCATGCTGATCCTGGCACCGGCCGCGACCTGCAGCATCACCCGCGTACCGGCGATCCGCAGTTCGCAGTGGCGCGGCAGCACGCCCGGCTGTTCCAGCCGGATGCTGCACCCGGAATCGCTGCCGATACCGGTGACGCCCTCTTCAAGCAGGCGCGGCGAATACTCGCCGCCTGGAAAAACCAGTTTCATGCGTGCGCGTTGTCCGTGGTCGCGGCGGCCGCCATCTGGCGGCCGTCGGGGGCCTTATTGGCCGATGTACTGCTTCAGCCAGGCATTCACCGTCTCGTGCCATTGCACGCTGTTCTGCGGCTTCAGCACCCAGTGGTTCTCGTCGGGGAAGTACAGGAACTTCGATTCCACGCCCTTGCGCTGGGCCGCGGTGAAGGCGGCGATGCCCTGCTCCACCGGGATCCGGAAGTCCTGCTGGCCGTGCACGATCAGGATCGGCACCCGCCAGTCCTTGACGTGGTTGGCCGGGTTGAACTTCTGGTAGCCGGCCGGGTTCTCGAACGGGGTGCCGCCGTTTTCCCACTCGCTGAACCACAGCTCCTCGGTGGCGTAGCCCATCATGAAATTGTCGAACACGCCGTCGTGGGCGACGATGCACTTCCACGGCTGGTTCCAGTTGCCGGCGATCCAGTAGGCCATGAAGCCGCCGTAGCTGGCGCCCAGCGCGCAGGCCTTGTCGCCGTTGAGGAAGGGGTAGGTCTTGAGCGCGTAATCCCAGCCCTTCTGCAGGTCTTCCAGCGGGCGGTCGCCCCAGTGGCCGGAGATCGCGTCGGTGAACGCCTGGCCGTAGCCGGTGCTGCCGTGGAAGTCGATCATCACCACCGCGTAGCCCTGCCCCGCGTAGGTCTGCGGGTTCCAGCGGTAGCTCCAGCCGTTGCCGAAGCTGCCCTGCGGGCCGCCGTGGATCAAGAACGCCACCGGATACTTCTTGCCCGGCTGGTAGTTCCACGGCTTGACCACGTAGCCGTGCACGGTCTCGTCGTTCCAGCCACGGAACTTGAACTGCTCGAACTGGCCCCAGGCCACGTCCGGCAGCATCTGCGCCGCGCTAGGCGTGATCTGCCGCAGCGGCGCCCTGCCGTCGGGGCTGGTGGTGTAGAGCACGTCGCCCGTGACCAGCGAATTGCGCGCCAGCGCCAGGGTCGGCCCGGCGAGGTCGAACGCCGACACGCTGCCGTCCTTCGCCACCGTCTCCACCTCGCCGTTGGCCAGCGCCACCCGGAACAGCGGGTGCTGGCCCAGTTCCTCGGCGGTGGTATAGAGCCACTTGCCGTCGGCGGACAGGCGGATGCCATCGGCCGAGGCATCCCAGCGCGGCGCGATTTCCTTCGCCTTTCCGGTGGCCAGGTCCATCGCCATCAGCGCGAAGCGGTCGGCCTCGAACCCGGGGCGCTTCATCGCGCGGTAGTACAGGGTCTTGCCGTCGGCGCTGAACACCGGG
>CAYYAT010000105.1:4643-6274 GCA_964469595.1 uncultured Thermomonas sp. | reverse complement strand
CCTCCAACTACAGCGGCGCCGGGTTCTCGTGGATGCGCTTCGCCGTGCACGCCACCGATACCGCCGGCTTCGACGCCTGGGTGGCCAAGGCCCGCGCCAGTGGCAGCGGACTGGATCGCGCCACCTACCTGCAGCTGGAGAAACCGAGCGAGCGCGAACCCGTCCGCCTGTACGCCAGCGTCGATCACGGCCTGTACGACGCCATCCTGAACCGCTGCGTGGACCCGAACCGGATGTGCATGCACGAGATGATGGCGATCGATGCCGCCGGCGGCCGGCGCGCCGCCGACAGCGGCGTGGCCGTGCTGCGCGAGCGCAGCCGCGGCGACCTGCGCGGCCGCCCCTACGTGCCGGGCGCCACCTGCACCGCCGACGAGGTCAAGCCCGCCGCGTGGACGCTGGCCCTGCGCGCCCCCTGATCCATCGCATCCAGAAAGACGATCATGACCCCCACCACCTCCCCCGACCCGTATGCCAGCGTCTCGCCCTGGCTGGGCAAGCTCAGCCTGGCGGCGATCCCGTACCACGAGCCGATCCTGATCGCGACCTTCATCGGTGCCGCGCTGGCCGGCCTGACCGTGCTCGGCCTGGTGACCAAATACCGCCTGTGGGGCACCTTCTGGCGTGACTGGGCCACCAGCATCGACCACAAGAAGATCGGCATCATGTACATGGTGCTGGGCCTGGTGATGCTGCTGCGCGGCTTTGCCGACGCGCTGATGATGCGCGGCCAGCAGGCGATCGCCTTCGGCGACAACCTCGGCTACCTGCCACCGCACCACTACGACCAGATCTTCACCGCGCACGGCGTGATCATGATCTTCTTCGTGGCCATGCCGTTCATCACCGGGCTGATGAACTACGTGGTGCCGATGCAGATCGGCGCGCGCGACGTGGCGTTCCCGTTCCTGAACAACTTCAGCTTCTGGATGACCACCGCCGGCGCGATGCTGGTGATGATCTCGCTGTTCGTGGGCGAATTCTCGAAGGCCGGCTGGCTGGCGATGGCACCGCTGTCGGGGATCGACTACAGCCCCGACGTGGGTATGGACTACTACATCTGGGCGCTGCAGATCGCCGGCGTCGGCACCACGCTGTCGGGCATCAACCTGGTCGTGACCATCATCAAGATGCGCGCGCCGGGCATGAGCCTGATGAAGATGCCGGTGTTCACCTGGACCTCGCTGTGCTCGAACATCCTCATCGTGGCCAGCTTCCCGGTGCTGACCGCGGTGCTGGCGATGCTGACGATGGACCGCTACATCGGCACCAACTTCTTCACCAACGACCTCGGCGGCAACCCGATGTTGTACGTGAACCTGATCTGGATCTGGGGCCACCCGGAGGTGTACATCCTGATCCTGCCGCTGTTCGGCGTGTTCTCCGAAGTGGTGTCCACCTTCACCGGCAAGCGCCTGTTCGGCTACAGCTCGATGGTGTACGCCACGGTGTGCATCACCATCCTGTCGTACCTGGTGTGGCTGCACCACTTCTTCACCATGGGCTCGGGCGCCAGCGTGAACTCGTTCTTCGGGATCACCACCATGATCATCTCGATCCCGACCGGCGCGAAGATGTTCAACTGGCTGTTCACCATGTACCGCGGCCGCATCCGCTTCGAGGTGCCGATG
>CAYYAT010000105.1:0-4633 GCA_964469595.1 uncultured Thermomonas sp. | reverse complement strand
TCGTGATCGGCGGCATGACCGGCGTGCTGCTGGCGGTGCCGCCGGCCGACTTCGTGCTGCACAACTCGCTGTTCCTGATCGCGCACTTCCACAACGTGATCATCGGCGGCGTGGTGTTCGGCGCGTTCGCCGGCATGTACTACTGGTTCCCGAAGGCGTTCGGCTACAAGCTCGACCCGTTCCTCGGGAAGGTCTCGTTCTGGTTCTGGTTCCTCGGCTACTGGTTCGCGTTCACCCCGCTGTACGTGCTGGGCCTGATGGGCGTCACCCGCCGCATGAGCCACTTCGACGACCCCAGCCTGCAGCCGTGGTTCATCGTGGCCGCTTTCGGCGCGCTGCTGATCGCGGTCGGCATCGCCGCCTTCCTGCTCAACCTGTTCGTCAGCTTCCGCAAGCGCGAGCAGCTGCGCGACGTCACCGGCGACCCGTGGGATGGCCGCACGCTGGAGTGGTCCACCTCTTCGCCGCCGCCGGCCTACAACTTCGCCTTCACCCCGGTGGTGCGCGACAACGATGCCTGGGCCGACATGAAGCAGCACGGCTACAAGCGCCCGGAGAGCGGCTTCCTGCCAATCCACATGCCGAAGAACACCGCCGCCGGCGTGGTGCTGGCCGCGATCAGCCTGGTGCTGGGCTTCGCCCTGGTCTGGCACATCTGGTGGCTGGCGATCGCCTCGTTCGTGGCCCTGGTCGGCGCCGCCATCGTGCACACCTTCAACTACCAGCGCGACTTCCACATCCCGGCCGCCGAAGTGGCCGCGACCGAGGCCGCGCGCACCCAGCAACTGGCGACCGCCCATGTCTGACGCAACCCTTCCTGACGCGACCCTCCTGCCCGCGAGCGGTCGTCCGGCCAACCCCACCGCGGCCTTTCTCGACCTGAAAGGTCAGCACCATCCGGAGAACGGCTCGCTGCTGGGTTTCTGGATCTACCTGATGAGCGACCTGCTCATCTTCGCCTGCCTGTTTGCGACTTTCGGGGTCCTCGGTCGCAGCTACGCCGCCGGCCCCTCCGGCGCCGAGCTGTTCGACCTCAAGCTGGTGGCGGTCAACACCGCGCTGCTGCTGCTGTCGTCGATCACCTACGGCTTCGCGATGATCGCGATGCAGGCTGGCAGCAAACGCGGCGTGCTCGGCTGGCTGGCGGTCACCGGCCTGCTCGGCGCGGCCTTCGTGAGCCTGGAGATCTACGAGTTCCTGCACCTGATCCACGAGGGCGCGGGCCCGCAGCGCAGCGCGTTTTTGACCTCGTTCTTCGCGCTGGTCGGCACCCACGGCCTGCACGTCAGTTTCGGCATCGTCTGGCTGCTGACCATGCTGGTGCAAGTGGGCCGCTTCGGCCTGACCAGCGCCAACCGCCGGCGCCTGTTCTGCCTGTCGATGTTCTGGCACTTCCTGGACCTGGTCTGGATCGGCGTATTCACCTTCGTTTACCTGATGGGCGTGCTGCAATGAGCCAACATCCGCATTCCTCCCACGAGCACCACGACGACCACGGCGCCCCGCACGTGCACGTCAGCCTGCGCGGCTACGTGGTCGGGTTCGTGCTGTCGGTGATCCTCACCGCGATCCCGTTCTGGCTGGTGATGGCCAAGGTCATCCCCAGCGCGACCATCACCGGCATCGTGCTGGTGGCGTTCGCGGTGGTGCAGATCCTGGTGCACATGGTGTATTTCCTGCACCTCGACGCCCGCTCCGAAGGCGGCTGGAACCTGCTGTCGGTGATCTTCACCGTGATCCTGCTGGTGATCCTGCTGGCCGGCACCTTGTGGGTGATGCACCACATGAACGCCAACATGATGCCGATGAGCGCGCACGACGCGCAGATGGTGGACTGAGGCGGAGCCGCCGATGCAGGCCAGCCGCCGCGGCCGCCTTGCCCTGCTGGTGCTGCTGGCCTGCTGCTGCGCCGGCTTCATCGCGCTGGGCAGCTGGCAAGTGCAGCGGCTGCACTGGAAGCGTGCCCTGATCGCGCGGGTGGATGCCCGCGTGCATGCCGCCCCGGTGCCGCCGCCGGCGCGCACCGACTGGCCGCGCATCGGCATCGAGCGCGACGAATACCGCCGCCTGGAGCTGCGCGGTACCTACCTGCGCGGACTGGACACCCAGACCCAGGCGCTGACCGAACTCGGCGCCGGGCACTGGGTGCTGAGCCCGCTGCAACTGGCGGACGGCAGCGTCGTGCTGGTCAATCGCGGCTTCGTTCCTGACGGAGTGCGGCCGCCCCCGCCCCCGGCGGGCGCAGTCCGGGTGCGCGGCCTGCTGCGCATGAGCGAACCCGGCGGCGGCTTCCTGCGCGACAACCGCCCCGGCCAGGACCGCTGGTACTCGCGCGACGTGGCCGCGATCGCGCAGGCGCGCGGCCTGCGCGACGTGGCGCCCTACTTCGTCGATGCCGAGGCCACCCCGGACGCCGGCAGCGGCTGGCCACGCGCCGGCATGACCGTGATCCACTTCCGCAACCAGCACCTGCAATACGCGCTGACCTGGTTCGTGCTGGCGGGCATGGCGCTGTGGGGGGTCTGGCGCCTGCTGTCGGAGCAGCGGCGGATGCGGCACCATGGCGGCAATGCCGATGGCGACGCCCACCGCTGAACCCCGCCCCGTCCGTGCCGGCACCCGCAGGGCGGACTGGCGCAACACCGCGCGCGGCAAGAACATGCAGCAGCTGCAGCAGCTGCGCTGGATCGCGATCGGCGGCCAGCTGCTGGCGATCGTGGTGGTGCACTTCGGCATGGGCATCCACCTGCCGCTGGCGCCGATGCTGCTGGTGCTGGCCGGGCTGTGCCTGTTCAACCTCGCCGGCCCGCTGTACTGGCAGCGCCTGCACCACGTGCGCCAGCGCCACCTGCTGCTGGCGCTGCTGGTGGACGTGGCGGCACTGACCGCGCTGCTGCACCTGGCCGGCGGGATCGCCAATCCATTCGTATTCCTCTATCTCCTGCAGGTGGTACTGGCGGCCGTACTGCTGCGCCCGCGCGCGCGCTGGCTGCTGGTGGCGGTCACCAGCGGCTGCCTGCTGTGGCTGGTGCTCATCCCCAGCCCGGTGCGGCTGCCCGCGAACCTGGATGCCGGGCTAGGCGACCGCTACGTGCAGGGCCTGCTGCTGTGCTTCGTGCTGGTGGCCGCGCTGCTGGTGGTGTTCATAGGTCGGATCGGGGAGATCCTGCGCGCCCGCGACGCGCGCCTGGCCGCCCTGCGCCAGCGCGCGATCGAGGAGGAACACATCGTACGCATGGGCCTGCTGGCCACCGGCGCCGCGCACGAACTGGGCACCCCGCTGGCGACCCTGGCGGTGATCCTGGGCGACTGGCAGCACCTGCCGCACTTCACCTCCGATCCCGAGCTGCTGAACGACGTGGTGGAAATGCAGGCGCAGGTGCTGCGCTGCAAGGCGATCGTGCGTGGCATCCTGCAGTCGGCCGGCGAACCGCGCGGCGAGGCGCCGCATGCCGCCGACCTGCACGATTTCATCGAGGAACTGGCGCAACAGTGGCGGCAGCGCGCGATGGACGCACTGGCACTGCACAACCGGCTGCAGCGGGGGATCGCGATCATCGCGGACATCGGCCTGCAGCAGATGCTGTTCAACGTGCTGGACAACGCGCAGGAGGCCTCGCCCGGCAAGGTCGCGCTGGAGGCGCGGCTGCAGGGGGAAACGCTGGTGCTGGTGGTGGACGATGCCGGCCCTGGATTCGACGCCGGCATGCTGGAGCACCTCGGCACGCCGTACCGCTCCAGCAAGGGCGCGCCCGGCCGCGGGCTGGGGCTGTTCCTGTCGGTGAACGTGGCGCGCACGCTGGGTGGCAGCATCCGCGCGCACAATCGCGCCGGGGGCGGCGCGCGGGTGGTGGTGGAAATCCCGCTGCAGGCCCTGGCCCCCTATGGGAGTACATCGCGATGACCGAATCCCCGCGTCGATTGCTGCTGGTGGAGGACGACGCCGCCTTCGCGCGCACGCTGGCGCGCTCGTTCGAGCGCCGCGGCTATGCCGTGGACACGGTGCCCGGGCAGGAGGAGCTGCAGGCCCTGCTGGCCACCGGCAGCACGCACACGCACGCGGTGGTGGACCTCAAGCTGGCCGGCGGCAGTTCCGGCCTGGCCTGCGTGAAGATGCTGCACGACCACGCCCCGGACATGGTGATCGTGGTCCTGACCGGCTACGCCAGCATCGCGACCGCGGTGGAGGCGATCAAGCTGGGGGCCCGCCATTACCTGGCCAAGCCTTCCAATACCGACGACATCGAAGCCGCCTTCGAGCGCGCCGGCGGCGATGCCGACGTCGCCCTCGGCCAGCGCCAGAGCTCGATCAAGACGCTGGAGTGGGAGCACATCCACGAGGCGCTGGCTGCGGCCGACTTCAACATCTCCGAAGCCGCGCGCCAGCTCGGCATGCATCGCCGCACGCTGGCGCGCAAGCTGGAGAAGCGGCGGGTCAAGTGAGGCCGCGGGGCCCATGAACGCGAAGGCCGCCGCCCCGGAGGGCGACGGCCTTGCGCTTCCGCGGTGCGGGCCGGTCAGGCCTTGCGCGCGAGCATCAGCTTCTTGATCTCGGCGATCGCCTTGGCCGGGTTCAGGCCCTTCGGGCAGGTGCGCGCGCAGTTCATGATGGTGTGGCAGCGGTAGAGCTTGA
>CAYYAT010000104.1:0-6381 GCA_964469595.1 uncultured Thermomonas sp. | reverse complement strand
GCTGGTCGGCGCGCAGGTGCTGGCGGACGCCGCGGCCGCGCTGGAAGCGGCCGGACGCCACGGCGACTGGGCCGGTGTGCTGCCGCTGGCCGCCGACCTGCGCACCGCAGTGGAACAGCTGCGCCTGCACGTGGAGGCGCGCGCGCGCGGGTGAAGGCGGCGGCATGCGCCGGCGCGGGCCGGCGTGTAGGCTGTCGCGGTGGCGATCCGGAGCCCTGCGATGAAGACCTGGCTGGTGGCGTGTTCCAAGGGCGGCGTCGGCAAGACCACGCTGGCCACCCATCTGGCGGCCCAGGCCGCGCTGGCGGGACGCACGGCGGCGCTGGTGGATGCCGATCCGCAGCGTTCCGCCAGCCGCTGGTGCGAGCGCCGGGCCGGCCTGGCGGGCGCGGTGGCGACGGTGGATGGCACCCGCCGTTCCTGGCGCAAGCACCTGCCGGACGGCCTGCGCCGGGTGGTGGTGGATGCCCCGGCCGGCGCCGACCGCGATGCGCTGGACGCGTTCCTGGACGAGGCCGATGCGCTGCTGGTGCCGGTGCAGCCCTCGGCGCTCGACATCGAGGCCGCGTCCGGCTTCCTGCACGACCTGCTGCGCCACCCGCGCCTGCGCAAGGGCAAGCTGCCGGCGGCGCTGGTGCTCAACCGCTGCAAGCCGAATACGCATGCCACCCGGCAGGCGCTGGAACTGCTCGCCGGCTGGCCCTTGCCGGTGGTGGCGCAGCTGCGCGACAGCCAGGCCTACGTGGTGCTGACCGGCCTGGGCAAAAGCGTGTTCGACTACCATTCCGCCCAGGTGCGCGAGCACCAGCAGGACTGGACGCCCCTGCTGCACTGGCTGGGCGAACCCTGATCCCTTCCCGATGGATACCTTGCGATGCGCGAACTGATCCTGCTCCGCCACGCCCACGCCGATGCCGCCGCGCCCGGGCAGGACGACGCCGGGCGCCCGCTGTCGGACACCGGCCTGGCCGAGGCCCGCGCCGCCGGCGACTGGCTGCGGCAGCACGGGCTGCGCCCCGACCGCGTGCTGTGCTCGCCGGCCCTGCGCACCCGCCAGACCCTGGACGCGCTGGGCGAGCTGGGCTGCAGCGACGTGCGCGAGGAGTCGGCGATCTACGAGGCCAGCCCCGGCACTCTGGCGGCGCTGGCCGATGCGCATGCCGATGCCGCCTGCCTGCTGATCGTCGGCCACAACCCGGGGCTGGAACAGCTGGCGGCGCTGCTCTACAGCGGCCAGTCCGGCGACCATCGCGGGATGCCGCCAGGCGCGATCGCGGTGCTGGCGTTCCCGATGGATGCCGCGGTCGAACCTGGCGCCGCACGGCTGGCGCGCTTCTGGTGGCCGTGACCGCATGAGCCGGGCGTGGGGCGGCCGCTGGCTGGCGGCCTGGCTGGTCCTGCTGCTGTGCTCGGGTTGCGCCACCCTCGGCAACGCCCAGCGCGATGCCGCCGCCGAAATCGCGCAGGCGGCGCGCAGCACCCGGGTGGACTGCGCCCGCGCGGATGCCTGCGCGCAGCCCTCGCCGGTGCTGGACATGGCGCGCCAGGCCTGGGCCGCCTCCACCGCGCAGGCGCCGCGCCACCGCGCGCTGATCCTCGACAACGCCCCGGATGCCCTGCTGCTGCGCATCCACCTGATCCGCAGCGCGCGCCGCAGCATCGAGCTGCAGACCTACATCTTCGACGAGGACGACTCCGCCCAGCTGGTGATGGACGAGCTGGAGGCGGCCGCCTTCCGCGGGGTCAAGGTGCGCATCCTGATCGACCAGCTGGCGGCATTACGCAAGGTGGAGACCCTGGCGGCGCTGGCTTCGCTGCACGCCAACTTGGAGCTGCGGCTGTACAACCCGGTGCTCGACCGCGCGCGGCTGGCGCTGCCGATGTACGCCATCGCCTCGCTGTGCTGCTGGCGCCAGCTCAACCGGCGCATGCACAACAAGCTGCTGGTGGTGGACGGGCTGGTCGGGATCGTCGGCGGGCGCAATTACCAGGACGACTATTACGACTGGGGCGACGGCTACAACTTCCGCGACCGCGACCTGCTGCTGGCCGGGCCGCAGGTGCGCGCGATGCAGGCCAACTTCGAGGCGTTCTGGACCTCCCAGCGCAGCGTGCCGCCGCAGCGGCTGGGGGATGTCGCCCGCTACCTGCGCCGCTACGGGGCGCCGTCCGCGCCGCCGCACCATCCGTTCCGGCGTCCCGACCGGGTGCGCGCGCTGCTGGCCCAGGCCGACGATCCGGCGCTGCTGCAGGCGCGCTTCGTGGCGCCGGCACTGGACGTGCGCGGGGTCAGCTTCGTCGCCGACCTGCCGCGCAAGCACCGCGACGACGCCTTCGCCGACGTGCCGGAGGAACAGGCCGTGGGCGCGGCCAGCCGCGGGCTGCTGCAGCTGCTGCAGGGCGCGCGCGACGAAGTGCTGCTGCAGACGCCCTACCTGGTGATGTCCAAGCCCGCGCAGCAAGCGTTCCGCGCCCTGCACCAGCGCGCGCAGCCGCCGCGGGTGCAGATCTCCACCAACAGCCTGGCCGCGACCGATGCCTTCATCGCCTACGCGATGTCGTACAAGTACAAGCGCCGCTACCTGCGCGACTTCGGTTTCGAGATCCACGAGTTCAAGCCGTTCCCCGCGGATGCGCCGTTCGAACTAGGCGAGACCGGGGCCGCGCTGGGGCGCGAACCGGAGCCGGAGCCGGAGCCGGACGCGGCCGTGGAAGCGGAGCAGGCGGATAGCCCGGCGGTGGCCGCCGACCAGGATGGCAAGGGCGCTGGCGATGACGAGGGCGAAGATTCCGCGGACGGACAAGCGTCGCAGGGGCAGGCCGCGCCGGCCGCCATTGGCTCCGGTGGCAGCCTGCTCGAGCGCCGCCTGGCCAAGCGCGGCCTGCGCAGCGAACCGGTCAGCGAGGCCGGGCGGCTGTCGCCGTTCGCGTCCTCCGGCGGGTTGCCGGTGCGGCTCAAGCGCGCCGGCCTGCGCATGGGGTTGCACGCCAAGTCGATGGTGGTGGACGAGCGCGTGGGGGTGGTCGGCACCCACAACTTCGATCCGCGCGGCGACACCCTCAACACCGAGAGCGCGGTGGTGATCGCCGACCCCGCCTTCGCCCGCCAGCTGGCCGCCAGCATCCGCCGCGACATGGCCCCGGCCAATGCCTGGACCATCGGTCGGCGCGACGACGCGCTGCTGCTGCCGGGGGTGGAATACACCCTGGCCAAGCTCTCGGAGCGGATGCCGATCTTCGACCTGTGGCCGCGCAAGTACGCCACCAGCTTCGATTACGTACCCGGCCCCGGCTGCCCGCCGACCAGCGTGCCGCCCTCCCCGTTCGCCGCCGACTTCCGCCGCTGCAACCAGCCGGTGGGCGATTTCCCGGAGGTGGACCTCGGCCTGAAGTGGCTGGGCGTGCGCCTGTTCACCGCGTTCGGCTCGGGCCTGTCGCCGATCCTGTAGCCGGTCCGGCGGGTCGATCCGGCGGGTCGATCCGGGGCAGGCCCGCGCGCGCGACGGCGATGCGTGACAACTGTCGATTGACGGCGACCGGGGCGCCGCCTAGTCTGCGGGCTCCCTCTCCTTGTCCGCCCGCGCCGCCATGCCGATCACGCTCAATTTCGAACTCAACGACCAGGACCTCGCCCATTTCCAGGCCGCGGCCGAGCGCTCGCGCAAGGCGGTCGAGGGCCAGAGCCCGGAGCAGGTGGTGGCCGCCGCGGTGGCGCTGCTGGAAGACGCGCAGAAGGCCACGCTGCCGGAGTTCATTCGCCAGCGCCTGCTGCGTCTGGACGACATGATCGCGATGCTGCGCGACGACGCCTGGGCGATGGCGGCGGAGGATCGCCAGCGCGTGCTGGCGGCACTCGCCTATTTCGCCGACCCGAACGACATCATCCCCGACAGCGTCGCGGTGCTGGGCTTCCTCGACGATGCGGTGATGATCGAGCTCTCGGTGCGCGAACTGGCGCACGAGCTGGACGCCTACGACGATTTCTGCGACTACCGTGCGCGCGAAGCCGCGCGCCGCGGCGTGGACCCGGCCAGCCTGGGCCGCACCGACTGGCTGGATTCGCGCCGCGAGGAGCTGGTGGAGCGCATGCACCACCGCCGCGAGCGCGATTTCGGGGTTGGCTACGGCCGCAGCAGCGGCTATGGCCGTGCCTCCTACA
The DNA here is from genome assembly GCA_964469595.1 of uncultured Thermomonas sp. Taxonomy (GTDB): domain Bacteria; phylum Pseudomonadota; class Gammaproteobacteria; order Xanthomonadales; family Xanthomonadaceae; genus Thermomonas. The sequence continues at coordinate 2,222 of CAYYAT010000104.1, read as the reverse complement.
CCCGCGCCTGGCGCCCGGGCGTGTTCTCGGTGCGCTGAAACCCCGGTGGCCGCGCCCGCTTTCACCTGGCCACCAGAGGCCTCCCTGGAGGCGCTGAACGCGCGCTCGCGCGGCACCCTGATGGAAACCCTCGGGATCGTGTTCACCGAGCTGGGCGACGGCTACCTGCGCGCGACCATGCCGGTCGCACCGCGCACCCACCAGCCCTACGGCCTGCTGCACGGCGGCGCGTCGGTGGCGCTGGCCGAGACCCTGGGCAGCAGCGCCGGTGCGCTAGTGGCCGGCGGGCAGGCGGTGGTGGGCCTGGAGATCAACGCCAACCACCTGCGCGCGGTGCGCAGCGGCACCGTCACCGGCACCACGCGGCCGGTCCACATCGGCCGCAGCACCCAGGTCTGGGAGATCCGGATCGAGGACGAGGCCGGGCAGACGGTCTGCATCAGCCGGATCACCCTGGCGGTGCTGCCGGCACCGCCGGCCTGAGGCTCAGCCCTCGCCGAACTCCGGGTCGAACAGCAGCAGGGCCGAGGCGGCCGCGGCCAGCCCCATGCGCTGGCCTTCGTCCAGCGGTTCCGCCATCGCCACCGCGCCGGCATTCACCCGGTCCACCACCAGCACGGTCCTGCCGGCGCGCGTGAGCGCGTAGCCCAGCGCCGTGCCGCTGGCCAGCCGGGTGCCGCGCAGGACATGCAGGCTGTGGATCTCGAAATCGCCGTCCGGGGCGTGCAGTCGGCCGTGCAGGGCGTGGCCGTCGCGCTGCAGCTCCAGCGTCAGCAGGCGGCCATCGTCGAGGCGGAAGCCGCATGCGAGTACCGGGCGCCCGGCCGCGCCGTCCAGGTCCAGCTGCAGCGCGCCGTGGGCGTCGGCATGCCGCAGCAGGCGCGCGCGGGCCTGGCACTGGCTTTCCACGGGGATCTGGCCGGGTGCCACCTGGGTATAGGTCCAGCGCTGGCGCAGGTGGGCGAGGTTGGCCGCCGGCAGCGGCAGCTCCCAGCCGAAACGACTGCCTTCGCGCATGTCCAGCGCGCTGTAGGGGCCGAACCGGATCGGCTCGCCGGCCCGGTGCGGCGACAGGCCGCTGACCGGATAGCGGGTGGTGGTCGCGGGCATGCCCGAGGGCGTGGCCAGCTCGGCGGTCGCACAGCCGGCGAGTGGCAGCAGGGCGGTCAGCAGCAGGGGCAGCAGCGGGCGCGGCATCGGGGCGTCTTGGCAAGGGATCCAGCGCCGCAGCCTAGCGGTGCCGGCGCGCCTTGCGGCAGAGCCTCCGGCAGTCCGGTCGGACGCGGTTCATGCACGCGGCATCCCACCGCCGCGGCGATTCCGCTGGCGGCGGGCATCGGGTATCGTGGCCGCCCATGAAGTCTCCCCCGGTTCACACCGCCCCGCGCGGCAGGGCGGCGCGGGCATGGCGCTACGCCTATCGCACGCCGCTGCTGGCGTGGCACGTGCTGGTCCACCTACCGATCACGTTGCTGCTGATCGCGCTCGGGCGCGGCGGCCGGCTGTCGCACGCGATGGTGCGCTGGTGGTCGGGCGGGCTGCTGCGGGTATTCGGGATGCGGTTGCAGCGCGAGGGCAGCCCGCTGCCGGGCGGCACCCTGTTCGTGGCCAACCACGTCAGCTGGGTGGACATCATGGTCCTGCACTCGCAGCACATGATGGGCTTCATCGCCAAGTCCGAGATCCGCCGCTGGCCGCTGGTGGGCTGGATCACCACCCATGCCGAGACCATCTTCCTGCAGCGCGGCAACGGTGATTCGCTGGGCCAGGTGATGGCCGAGATGGTGCGGCGCCTGCGCGCCGGGCGCGCGGTGGCGGCCTTCCCGGAGGGCGGCACCCGCGACGGCCGCGTGCTGGGCGCGTTCCATGCCCGCATCTTCGCCACCGCGGTGGAGGCGAATGCCCCGGTGCAGCCGGTGGCGCTGTGCTACGGCGTGGACTGCGAGGCGCAGGCGATCGTCGCGTTCGCCGCGCGCGAGAGCTTCCTTGGCAATTTCCTGCGCCTGCTGGGCGAGCCGTCGCGGCCGGTGCGGGTGTGCTTCACCGCGCCGATCGATCCCGGCCGGCACGACGGCCGTCGCGGCATCGCCGAGGCCGCGCGCGCGCAGGTCCTGCAGGCGATGGGGGCGGCCTGAGATGCGCCCCGGCCTGGCCCGCTCCGGATACGCTCCGCCGGCCTGGCTGCGCAGCCCGCACGTGCAGTCGCTGCTGGCGTCCAGCCC
>CAYYAT010000103.1:4863-6405 GCA_964469595.1 uncultured Thermomonas sp. | reverse complement strand
CTGTCGGGCGGCCGCCTGACGCTGCGCGATGCGGTGATCCGGCCGCCGCGCGATGGCGATGGCCTGGAGGTCTATTTCGGGCTGCGTCTGGCCGACGTCGATTTCGGCCAGGTGGCGCAGGCGCTGGCCCTGCCGGCGTTCCAGGGGCGTCTGCAAGGCGACATCCCGCGCGCGCACTACGCCCGCGACCGGATCGAGTTCGAGGGCGGGCTGCAGTTGGGAGTGTTCGACGGACGGGTGACGTTTACCTCGCTGGCGCTGGAGCGTCCGTTCGGAACCGCGCCCAGCCTGAGCGCGGCCATCGCCCTGCGCGGGCTGGACTTGCTGCGGCTGACCGAGGTGCTGGGCTTCGGCAGCATCAGCGGGCGCCTGGACGGCCGCATCGACGGCCTGCGCCTGGTGGACTGGACGCCGGTGGCATTCGATGCCTGGCTGGCTACCGCCGATGCGCCGGGCGTGCGCCGCCGGATCAGCCAGCGCGCGGTGCAGGACATCAGCCGCGTCGGCGGGGCTTCGCTGGTGCAGTCCCTGCAGGGCCAGCTGATCGCGCTGTTCCAGGATTTCGGCTATCGCCGGATCGGGATCGGCTGCCGGCTGGCGAACCAGGTCTGCGCCATGTCCGGCCTGCGTTCAGAAGGCAACGCCTTTACTATCGTTGAAGGTCAGGGCCTGCCGCGGCTGGACGTGGTGGGCCACAACCGCGCGGTGGACTGGCCCACCCTGGTCGAGCGCCTGCTGGCCGCGGGCAAGGGCGACGTGGCGCCGGTGATTCATTGACGCAGCACAGCAACGAGGGAGACGGACCATGAAGCAGTGGATGGGCGTGCCGGTGGCGGGGGCGTTGCTGCTCAGCGCCTGCGTGACGATCAACGTGTATTTCCCGGCGGCCGAGGCCAAGGAAGCGGCCAAGGAGTTCGTCGAGAAGGTCATCCAGAACGCCGACAAGGTCGAGGTGAAGGAGATGCCTCCCGCCGGCGGTGGCGGCATGGCGATGCGGCAGGTCATCCGCAGCGACCTGTCCGGGTTCGATCCCTGGGTGCTGGTGGGCATCGGCAGCGCGCAGGCGCAGGCGTCACCCGACATCACCATCAAGACCCCGGCGATCCAGGCTATCCAGGCGCGTATGGAGGGCCGCTTCAATGCCAGCCTGCGCGCCGGTTTCGACAGCGGCGCGCTGGGCTTCACCGAGGACGGCTACATCAGCGTGCGCGATCCCTCGAAGGTGGACCTGAAGGACCGGGTGGCGCTCAACTCGGCGGTGGCCGATGACAATCGCGACCGCAAGGCGGTGTACCGCGAGGTGGCGGTGGCCAACGGGCACCCGGAGTGGGAAGACCAGATCCGCGCGGTGTTCGCGCGCCAGTGGATCGCCAGCGCGCGCCCGGGCTGGTGGTACCAGTCCGGCGGCAGCTGGAAGCAGAAGTAAGCCCGCCGCGTTCCCGGCCGGGGCGGGTGCCCGCCTTCGGCCGGCGGGCACTCGGATACCGGCCGGGGCAATGCCGTGAGCGTGCCCGCTGCCGCGTCCGCGCCCGGTTCCCGAAG
>CAYYAT010000103.1:0-4853 GCA_964469595.1 uncultured Thermomonas sp. | reverse complement strand
TGGAAGCAGAAGTCAGGGAAGGTCTGAACAACGCCATCCAGGCGTTGTCGGCCCATGCCGAGTCCGGTATGGGCCCGGACTCGGTTCACACGCATCCATCACTTGCATGATGGATGCGTAGCCGGCCCTCCATGGCCGGCGGGAACCTGAGTTGATCAAAGTTCCTGAGCGTCGGCTGCGGCCGCGCCGCGCGTTCGCAGGCGCGGTTCAGACGGGTGCGCGCGCCCTTACCGGACGGGGCGCGTCCGGATCAGTCCAGGAACTGCAGTTTCGCCAGCTCGGCGTACAGCCCGCCCTGCGCCAGCAGCTGCGCGTGGGTGCCTTCGGCCACCACCTGCCCGGCGTCCATCACCACGATGCGGTCGGCGCGCAGCACGGTGGCCAGCCGGTGCGCGATCACCAGCGTGGTGCGCCCGGCCATCAGGTGCTCCAGCGCGGTCTGCACCGCGCGCTCGCTCTGCGCGTCCAGCGCTGACGTCGCCTCGTCCAGCAGCAGCACCGGGGCGTCCTTGAGCAGCGCGCGCGCGATCGCGATGCGCTGCTGCTGGCCGCCGGACAGGCGCGCGCCGCGCTCGCCCAGCTCGGTGGCATAGCCCTGCGGCAGCTGGCGGATGAACTCGTCGGCTTCCGCCCGCCGTGCGGCCTGCTCCACTTCGGCATCGCTGGCCTGCAGATGGCCGTAGCGGATGTTGTCCCGCGCGCTGGCGGCGAAGATCACCGGCGCCTGCGGCACCAGCCCGATCGCTTCGCGCAGCTGCACCGGATCCACCTGGCGGATGTCGATGCCGTCCACCAGGATGCGCCCGGCCTGGGGGTCGTGGAAGCGCAGCAGCAGCGCCAGCACGGTGCTCTTGCCGGCGCCGGACGGGCCCACCAGCGCCACCGTCTCGCCGGGCGCGATGCGCAGGCTGAAGTCGCGCAGGGCGGGGCGTTCGGGGTGCTGCGGGTAGTGGAAGGTGACGTGCTCGAACGCGATCTCGCCGCGCAAGGGACGCGGCAGCGGGCGGGGCTGCGGTGGGGCCACGATAGTGCGCGGCTGCCGCAGCAGGTCGTCGATCCGGCCCATGCCGCCGGCGGCCTTCTGCAGCTCGTTCCAGACCTCCGCCAGCGCCGCCACCGAGCCGCCGCCGAACACCGCGTACAGCACGAACTGCAGCAGGGTGCCGGCGCTCATGCGCCCGGCGATCACATCGTGTGCGCCCGACCACAGCACCAGCGAGATGGCACCGAAGAACAGGGTGATGGTGGTGCCGGTCATCAGCGCCTGCGCCCCGATCCGCCGCCGCGCCACGCCCACCGCATGCGTCACCGCCTGCGCGAAGCGGCCCTGCTCGTAGGCCTCGCGCGCATGCGCCTGCACCGTGCGCACCGCGCCCAGGGTCTCGCTGGCCAGCGCATTGGCCTCGGCCACCTTGTCCTGGCTGTGGCGCGCGACCTTGCGGATGCGGCGCGCGCCGAGCACGACCGGCAGCACCGCGGCCGGAATGCCCAGCAGCGCCCACGCCGCCAGCCGCGGGCTGGTGACGAACAGCATCACCAGCGCGCCGATCGCGGTGATGCTGCTGCGCAGGGCGATCGACATCACGCTGCCGACCAGGTTGCGGATCAGCTCGACGTCGGCGGTCAGGCGCGAGACCAGCTCGCCGCTGCGGGTGCGGTCGTGGAACTCGGCGTCCAGCGCGATCAGGTGGGCATACAGCTGCGTGCGCAGGTTGGCGACCACCTTCTCGCCAAGCAGGGAGACGAAGAAGAACCGCGCCGCGGTCGCCACCGCCAGCACCAGCGCGACCGCGAACAGCAGCAGGAAGGCGCGGTCCACCTCGCCGCTGGCACCGCTGCGGAAGCCGTGGTCGATCATGGTGCGGAACGCCACCGGCAGGCTCAGCGAGGCGGCGGAGGAGATGCCCAGCGCCAGCAGCCAGGCCAGGAACAGGCCGCGATGGCGGCGCACGAACGGCCAGAGTGCGCGCAGGGAACCGAGGGGGGCTTTGGCACGCGCCGTCGCAGGAGCAGTCATGCCCGCATTCTAGCCCCCGCCGACCGCCCGCGGCCGGCGCGCGTGGATGCCTGCGCACGGGACGGATGGCGGATGGCGCGTGCGCGTGGATGCAGGCAATATGGGGAAAGATGAATGCTTCCTTGACAGCCCTCCCGCCGGCGCGCGCGGCCTCCGCGCCGTCCCGTGCTCCCGGCGTGCTCGCCGGGATCGCGGAGCGCCTGGCCCAGGCCTTGCCGGATGGTGCGCGGGTGCAGGTGGCATGGCGGCAGCCTGCGCTGGGCGAGGGCAGCGATACCACCCCGGCGGGCGCACCGCAGGCGCCGGAGCTACTGCGCCAGGCCTGGGAGGGCCCGCGCGAGTCGCATCTGGAAGTGCAGGCCGAGCGCCCCGCGGACTGGCCGGACACCGCGGTGCAGGGCTGGCTGGCCGCCGCCCGCCAGCAGGTGGAGCAGGCGCTGCAGCTGGAGCTGGCCGCCCACACCATCGCCTCGCTGCAGCGTTCCGAGCTGCTGCGCCAGGCGCTGTACGAGATCGCCGACCTCGCCGGCAGCAACCTCGCGCTGCCGGTGATGCTGCGCCGGGTGCACGCGATCGTCGGCGAGCTGATGTACGCCGAGAACTTCTACATCGTGCTCTATGACGCGCGCCGGCAGACGATGCGCTTCGCGTACTTCGTGGACCAGCTGGACCCGTGGGTCAACGACCCGGACAGCGAGATCGCGATCGCCGACAGCGACGACAGCCTGACCATCCGCCTGCTGCGCACCGGCGAGACCATGCGCGGGCCGTCGCGCGAGCTGCGCGAGCGCCTCGGGATCCCGTTCAACGAGAACTCCGGCCCCGACAGCGCCGATTGGCTGGGCGTGCCGATGCGCCGCGAAGACCGCGTGGCCGGCGCGCTGGTGGTGCAGAGCTACCGCCAGGCCGAGGTGTATTCCGAGGACGACCGCGTGCTGCTGGCCTACGTGGCGCAGCACGTGCTGACCGCGCTGGAGCGGCGCGAGGTGCGCAACCGGCTGGAGGCGCGGGTGGCCGAGCGCACCGCCGAGCTGCAGCGCGCCAACGAGGAATTGCAGGTCGAGGTGTACGAGCGCCAGCGGGTGCAGGAGATCCAGCGCGCGCTGTTCCGGATCGCCGAGCTGTCGATGACCAGCGACACCCTGGCGCACTTCTTCGCGGAAGTGCACGACACCGTCAGCGAGCTGGTGTACGCCCACAACTTCTACATCGCCACCCTGTCCGAGGATGGCAGCATGCTGGAGTTCCCGTACTCGGTGGACGAGCGCGATCCCGAACGCAAGCCGCGCCAGCTTGCCTGCGGGCTGACCGAATACGTGATCCGCACCGGCAAGCCGCTGCTGGCCGACCGCGAGAAGATCATGGCGCTGGAGGCCGAGGGCAAGGTGCGCACCCATGGCAGCATGGCGCACTGCTGGCTGGGCGTGCCGCTGATGCGCGACGACAAGGTGGTCGGCGTGATCGCGGTGCAGAGCTATTCCACCGACATCATGTTCAGCCTGCGCGACCAGGACCTGCTGACCTTCGTCTCCTTCCACATCGGCAGCAGCCTGGCGCGCAAGCAGGCGCAGGACCGGCTGGTGCAGGCGCATGCCAGCCTCGAGCAGCGCGTCAGCGAGCGCACCCGCGAGCTGGCCGAGGCGAACGCCGAGCTGGTGGAACAGATCGGCGAGCGCATGCGGGTCGAGCGCAAGCTGATCCACCAGACCATGCACGACGCGCTGACCGGGCTGCCCAACCGCCTGCAGCTGCTGGAGCGCCTGGCGCGTGCGATCGCAGATGCGCGCAGCCGGCCCGAGGCCTGCTTCGCGGTGCTGTTCATGGACCTGGACCGCTTCAAGCTGGTCAACGACAGTGTCGGCCATGCGGTCGGCGACGAGCTGCTGGTGGAGGCCGGGCGCCGGATCGTGGCCAGCGTGCGCAGCCAGGACGTGGTCGCGCGCCTGGGCGGCGACGAGTTCGCGATCCTGGCGGAGGGACTGGACGGCCCGGGCATGGCCGAGGAGCTGGGCGTGCGCGTGCTGGCCGCGCTCAATGCGCCGGTGTGGGTGGCCGGGCGCGAGCTGTTCCCCAGCGCCAGCATCGGCATCGCCCTGTGGCATCCGCGCTACCACAGCGGCGAGGAGATGCTGCGCGACGCCGACGCCGCGATGTACCGCGCCAAGGGCGACGGCCGCGACCGCTGCGTGATGTTCGACGAGCAGATGCACCGCGAGGCGATGCGCAGCCTGGACATGGAGATGGACCTGCGGCGCGCGATCCAGACCGAGCGCTTCGTGCCCTACTACCAGCCGATCGTGGACATGCAGACCGGGATGCCGGTCGGACACGAGGCGCTGCTGCGCTGGCGCCACGAGCACCACGGGCTGCTGGTGCCCGGCGAGTTCCTGGACGTGGGCGAGGACAGCGGCCTGATCGAGCAGATCGACTGGCTGATGTACGCGAAGGTGATCGACGACGTGGCGCGCGACGTGCTGCCGGGCTATGTCGCCATCAACGTCTCGCCGCGGCATTTCCGCGCCCCGGATTTCGCCGACCGCCTGCTGGCCCTGCTGGACCAGGCCGGGGTGGCGCCGGCGCGGATCCGGGTGGAGATCACCGAGGTGGCGCTGCTGGACGATGCGCCGCGCACGCTGGAATGCCTGGCCCTGCTGAAGCGGCACGGGGTGCTGGCGCAGCTGGACGATTTCGGCACCGGGTTCTCGGCGCTGTCCTACCTGCACCGCTTCCCGATCGCCAGCCTGAAGATCGACCGCAGCTTCGTGGCCGGGCTGGAAGGCGAGTCCAGCACCGAGAGCGTGGCGGTGATCCGCGCCATCGTGGCGCTGGCCGGCAG
>CAYYAT010000102.1:0-6408 GCA_964469595.1 uncultured Thermomonas sp. | reverse complement strand
GCACCAGCAGCGCATCCAGCCCCCAACCGTAGCTTGGACGGCCGGGCAACGGCAGGAAGCCTCCGGCGCCGCTCCACTCGCTCCACAGCAGCACGCCCAGCACCGGCAGGACCAGATAGGCGCTTTCCACGCCCAGCCCGGTGACCGAATCCACGTGCGCCAGCTTGCGCAGGACGCCATACAGCCCGAACGAGGCGGCCAGGGTCAGCGCGATCCACGGGAACCGCCCGTACTGCACGGTCAGCCACAGCACGCCGCCCAGCGCGATCGCCACCGACACCCACTGCAGCGGGCGCAGGCGCTCGCGCAGGAACAGCACGCCGATCACCACGTTGAGCAGCGGATTGATGAAGTAGCCCAGCGCCGTCTCCACCACGTGGCCGGCATTCACCGCCCAGATGTACAGGCCCCAGTTGCCGGCGATCAGCAGGCCGCTGAGCAGCAGCATCCAGCGCAGCCGCGCCTGCCCGGCCAGCACGTCGCGCAGCCAGTGGCGGCCGTCGCGCCAGACGAGGAAGGCGCCGACCAGCAGCGCGCTCCACACCACCCGGTGCAGCACGATCTGCAGCGAGGGCACCGCCTTCAGCAGATGCCAGTACAGCGGCGCCACGCCCCACAGCACGAAGGTGCCCAGCGCCGCCCAGGTACCGCGCACGGCCTGCACCTGCGCGCTCATGGCGCCTCCTCCGGCGCGACCGGCGCGACCGGCGCGGGCCGGTTCGCCTTCGCGGTGCGCGCGAAGGTGAGGATGACCACGCCGGCGAGGATCACCGCCATCGCCACCAGCTCGCGTGCGCCGAAACGCTCGCGGGCCAGCCACGCACCCAGCAGCACCGCGATCGCCGGATTCACATAGGCATAGCTGCCGGCCAGCGCCGGGCGCACGTGGTGCAGCAGCCAGATATAGGCGGAGAAGCCGACCAGCGAGCCCATCACCACCAGGTACCAGAACGCGCCGATGGCGTGCAGCGTGGGCAGGCCGTGCAGGCGCTCGCCCAGCGCCAGCCCGGCCGCCAGCATCAGTACCCCGCCACACAGCATCTGCGCGGCGGCCGACATGAACGGAGACGGCAGGTCGCGGCCGCGGCTCCAGATCGACCCAAACGACCAGCTGACCGAGGCCAGCAGCAGCGCCACCAGGCCCAGCGGCGCGCCGGTCAGGCGGCTGCCGGTGCTCAGCCAGACCACGCCGGCAAACCCAATCCCCAGGCCCAGCGCCTCGCTGCGGGTCGGACGCTCGCCGCGCAGGCCGGCGAACACCGCCATCCACAGCGGCGCCGAGGCCACCGTCACCGCGGCCAGCCCGGACGACACCGTGGTCTCGGCCAGGTTCACCATGCCGTTGCCGAGCAGCAGCATCAGCGCGCCCATCACCGCCGTGTTGCGCCATTGCGCGGGCGTCGGCGCGGGCAGCCCGCGCCAACGCAGCAGCGCGAACAGCAGCGCGCCGGCGATGACGAAGCGGATCCCGCCGAGCAGGAACGGCGGAAACCCGCCCTCCAGCGCGAACCGGATGGCGAGATAGGTGGAACCCCAGATCACGTATACGGCGGCCAGCGCCAGCGCGACGCGCGCGGCGGGCGGTGTGGAAGACGGCATTGCAGATACCCCGGACGGCAGTCCTTAACAGCGGCGGGCGCCCGAGGACGCCCGCCGGAAACCCCCTGGAAAACCGGAAACGGCGCAGTCAGTCGGCCCAGTGGCCGGCGGCATTGCGGGTGGCCGGCAGCACCTGCGCCGCCAGCCTCGCATCCTTGCCGAGCAGGCCGATCGCATCCGCCAGGATCGCCGCGGATTCGCGCAGCAGCGGGTCGGTGGCCTTCTTCGCCGCCTCTTCGCGCGCCACCGAATCGGCCACGTTGCGCTCGTCGGCCGCCAGGCCGTCGTCGGGGCGCGCCTCCAGCAGCGGGTCCTGCTGCAGGCCGAGGCGCTTGCGCTCCTCGGCGCGCTGCTTGCGCTGGGCGTCGAACTTGTCGCGCTCGGCGCGGCGCTCGGCCTCGTTCAGCGAGATCGACTTCTTGGCCTGCTCCTCGCGGAAGCGGCGCACGTCCTCCACCCACCACTGGTACTCCACGTCCTTCGCCGCGCGCGCCTGGTGCAGCGCGTCCAGCCGTGGCAGCAGCGGCGCGAAGTTGCCGTAGCGCACGTGCGGCGCGGCGGCGATCCGCGTCCACGGCAGCGCGTTGGGGTAGGTGCTTTCGCCGAAATCGGCGGCATCCACGCTGGTCGGGAAGGCCACGTCCGGCTCCACGCCCTTGTTCTGGGTGCTGCTGCCGTCGGGGCGGAAGAACTGGGCGACGGTCAGCTTGACCTCGCCGAAGCGCGGGGTCTCGTTGGCCGGCCAGCGGTCGAGGTCCACCATGGTCTGCACGGTGCCCTTGCCGAAGGTGTTCTCGCCGATGATCAGGCCGCGCCCGTAGTCCTTGATCGCGCCGGCCACGATCTCCGAGGCCGAGGCCGAGCCGCGGTTCACCAGCACCGCCAGCGGGCCATCCCAGGCCACGCCCGGGTCCTGGTCGTACTGCACGGTGACCCGGCCGCCGGTCTCGCGCACCTGCACCACCGGGCCCTTGTCGATGAACAGCCCGGTCAGCTCGATCGCCTCGTTCAGCGAGCCGCCGCCGTTGCCGCGCAGGTCCAGCACCACGCCGTCGACCTTCTGCGCGCGGAAGTCGGCCAGCATGCGCGCCACGTCGCGGGTGGCGGAGGCGTAGTTCTTCTCGCCGCGGCGGCGGGCCTCGAAGTCCTGGTAGAAGCCGGGCAGCTTCACCACCCCGATCCGGCGCGCCGGCTGGCCGGCGCTGGCCGGCACCACGATGGTCTCGGCCTTGGCGCGCTGGTCCTCCAGCCGCACCTTGGCGCGGGTCAGGGTCAGCAGCTGCGGCTTGCTGTCCAGCGGCGCCTCGGCCGGCACCACCTCCAGCCGCACCTGGGTGTCGGCAGCCCCGCGGATCAGCGCCACCACGTCGTCGATGCGCCAGCCGACCACGTCCTTCATCTCGCCGCTGGCGCCCTGGCCGACGCCGACGATGCGGTCGCCCGGCTTGAGCTTGCCACTGCGCGCGGCCGGGCCGCCCGGCACCATCTCGCGCACCGTCACCACGTCGTCCTGGCGGAACAGCACCGCGCCGATGCCCTCCAGCGAGTTCGACATCTGCACGTTGAAGTTTTCCGCGCTGCGCGGGGTCATGTAATCGGTATGCGGGTCGATGCTGCCCGCGTACGCGTTCATGAAGGTCTGGAACACTTCGTCGCCCTTGAGCTGCTGCACGCTGGTGGCGAGGTTGGCGTAGCGCTTGTCGAGGGTCTTGCGGATCTCGTCCGGCTGCTTTCCGGCCAGCTTCAGGCGCAGCCAGTCGTTCTTCACCGACTGCCGCCACAGGGCGTCCAGCGCCGCCGCATTCGCCCACGGCGCGTCCTTGCGCTCGTACTCGTAGCGCTCGTCCTTGCTGAAATCGAAGTCGCCCTTGAGCTGCTTGCGCGCGAACGCGGTGCGCTCGTCCACCCGCTGGCGGTAGACCGCGAAGATCGCCCAGGCCGGGTCCACCTGGCCGGACTTGATGGCATCGTCCAGGCGGTTGGCGTAGGCGGCCCGGAAGCCGGCCACGTCCTGTGCGGTGAAGAACACCTTGGCCGGGTCCAGCGCCTTCAGGTATTCGGTCAGGACCTCCTGCGACAGCGCGTCGTCGAGCGCGCGCGGGCGGTAGGCGTAGCGGCTGTCGGACAGCAGCCCGTACACCATGCGCGCGGTGGTGGCCTGGTTCTGGCTGGGGCCGGCCGGCAGCGCGGTATCCCCGGCACCGGCCAGCAGTGCCAGCGGCGACGCCAGCGCCAGGCCGAGGGTGAGGGCGATCAGGAGGCGGTTGCGGATCATCGGAGTCCCGCGGCGTGGGGGCCGCTTGCAGGGTGGCGGTGACTGTGGCGGCATCTTCGACTTCCGGCCAGTGCCGGAAGTTCACGGTGCCCGTGCCGCCACTGTATCGGCAAGCCGGCCGCTTGTGTGAACGCCACCCGCCTTGACGGCGGGGCGGCGCGCTCAGCCCGCCAGCGCGGACGGCGGCGCCGGTTCCAAGCGCCAGGTAAGCCCGAGCTGGCGGCCCAGATGCGCCAGCAGGGCGGGCTTGACCGCCTCCAGCGCGGACGGCCCGCCCAGGTCGGCCAGCGCCACCACCTGCAGGCCGGCATAGCCGCAGGGATTGATGCGCGTAAACGGCGGCGTGCTCTCGCCGGCGATGTTGAAGGCCAGCCCGTGGAAGGTGCAGCCGCGGCGCACGCGGATGCCCAGCGAGGCGATCTTGGCGCCGTTGACGTAGACCCCGGGGGCGCCGTCCTTGCGCGCGGCGTGGATGTTCCAGTCGGCCAGGGTGTCGATGATCGCCTGCTCGATCTTGCACACGTAGTCGCGCACGCCGAGCTTCAGGCGCTTCAGGTCCAGCAGCGGGTAGACCACGATCTGGCCGGGGCCGTGGTAGGTCACCTGGCCGCCGCGGTCCACGTGCAGCACCGGGATCTCGCCCGGCATCAGCACGTGCTCGGGCTTGCCGGCTTGGCCGAGGGTGAACACCGGGTCGTGCTCGACCACCCACAGCTCGTCCGGGGTGTCCTCGCCGCGGGCATCGGTGAACGCCTGCATGGCGCGCCAGACCGGCTCATAGGCCCGGCGGCCGAGGTCGCGGGCGAGGCCGGCGCGCGCGGGGGCGGCCGGCTCCGCCGCGCAGGCCAGGCTCACAGCGTCCACTTCACTTCCGGATGGTCGCGCAGCGCCTGGTGCGCGCGGTCGTACTCCTCGCGCGAGCGCGCGCGGAAGGAGATCCGCACCGAGACGTACCTGCCGTTGGACGAATGCCGCCAATTGACGCGCTCGTGCAGCACGTCGATCCCGGCCTCCAGCAGGTGCTGCGGCAACACCGCCTCCAGGTGCTGGTCGGCCGCCCCCATCGCCGACAGCTCGAAGGTGCCGGGGAACTGGAAGCCGTGCTCGGGGTTGTCGGAGTGGATGCCGTTCATGCCGCCATTATGGGGACGCGCGGCGGCGCGCCCAAGCCCGCCTGCGCGCGCCCCGGCGGATCAGCCCTGCCACCACATCAGCAGTTCGTGCCAGAGGCGCTTGAAGAAGCCGCCTTCCTCCACCGCCGCCACCGCCACCAGCGGCGCCTGCGCCACCAGCTTGCCGTCCAGGGTCACCTTCACCGTGCCCAGCTTCTGGCCCTGCGCGATTGGCGCCACCAGCGCCTTCGGCAGCTCCATGGTCGCCTTCAGGCGGTCGTACTTGCCGCGCGGGGTGGACACCAGCAGCGGCTGCGCCACGCCGACCTTCACCACGTCGTCCGCCCCCTTCCACACTTTCGGCGTGGCCAGCACCTTGCCCGCCTCGTACAGGCGGTGGGTTTCGAAGAAGCGGAAGCCCCAGTTCAGCAGCGCCTGTGAATCCACCGCGCGCTGGTTCTCGCTGGAATCACCCATCACCACCGTGATCAGGCGCTGGTCGCCGCGCTGCGCCGAGGCCATCAGGCAGTAGCCGGCGGCCGAGGTGTGCCCGGTCTTGATGCCATCCACCGACGGGTCGCGCCACAGCAGCAGGTTGCGGTTGGGCTGGGTGATCGGGCCGACCGTGAACTCCTTGATCTTGTTGTAGCTGTAGGCCACCGGATAGTCGCGGATCAGCGCGCGCCCGAGCAGCGCCAGGTCGTGCGCGGTGCTGACGTGGCCGGGGGCGGACAGCCCGTGCGGATTGACGAAGTGGGAGTTCTTCATCCCGATCTTCTTGGCATAGGCGTTCATCAGCTGGGCGAACGCCTGCTCGCTGCCGGCCACGTGCTCGGCCAGCGCGATCGCGGCATCGTTGCCCGACTGCACCACCATGCCCTTTTCCATCTCCACCAGCGGCGCGGTCTTGTTGACCTCGAACCCGCTGTAGCTGCCGTCGGTGGCGGCCCCGCCCTCGCGCCAGGCGTGCTCGGTCATCATCACCGGGTCGTCCGGCTTGACCTTGCCGGCCGCCATTTCCGCGGCGATCACGTAGCTGGTCATCACCTTGGTGATGCTGGCCGGTTCCACCGGGGTGTCGATGTTCTCGCCAGCCAGCACCTGCCCGGTGGCGTAGTCCATCACCAGCCAGGCCTTGCTGACCTTGGGCGCGGGCGCGTCCGGGATCGGCAGGGCATCGCTCAGCGCGGCGGCGCGGACGGGCGCGGCGGGGGCCGGGGTCTGGGCCAGCACCAGCCCCGAGGCGGCCACCAGCGCGGTGGAGACCAGGGCAACCGGAAACAGGGAACGCATCATCAACAACACTCCTGGGGCCGCAACGGCGCGGCGCGAAACATGCAAGCGGCCATTCTAAGCCGCGAGTGGAAGGGGGTCAGTTGCGCACGCGCTGCGGCGGGCCGAATCCGAGACCGGCGATGCGGG
>CAYYAT010000101.1:0-6425 GCA_964469595.1 uncultured Thermomonas sp. | reverse complement strand
AGCGTGGCATCCAGCGCAGTGCTGCTGTAGAGAGCCGAGTAGTTGGTGTAGGTGGACTTGCGCGTGTTGTCGAAGCCCGTGTATTCGATGTGGTTGCTGTCGTTCAGGTACCAGTCGAGCTTCAGCAGCCAGTAGGGCTGGGTCGAGGTGTAATCGCTAGCCGTCGAGCTGCCCGAGGGGTTATACGGCAGCGGGCTGGTGGGGCTGCCACCGGCGCGGTAGCCGGCGCCGCGCGCGCCGTAGGTGGTCGAGTCGTTCTTGCTGTAGGACATCAAGGCGAAGAAGAACAGCTTGTCCTTGACGATCGGACCGCCCGCCCAGACGCTCAGGTTGCTGGAGTCGGAGCTGTTCTGGTCATAGCGGCGCCAGATGGTGCCATTGTTGAGGGCTACGACGCCCGGCTGCTCGCGCAGCGAGTTCGGGGTGAAGGTGTAGCTGATGCCACCCTTGAACTCGTTGGTGCCGCGCTTGACGTTGACGCTGGTGACGCCGCCGGTGGAGAAGCCGTAGCGAGCACCGTAGCCGCCGGTCTGCACGTCCAGCTGGTCGATGGCCTGGAACGGCACTTCCGAGAACGACAGGATGTCGTACAGGTTGGTGACGTTGAAGCCGTTGACGTAGTAGCTGTTCTCGGCCGCCGAGGCGCCACCGAACGAAGCATTACCGAAGTAGCTGGAGCTGGCCGCGGTACCCGGGGTCAGCAGCGACACGCTGGTGACGTCACGCGCCACCGGCAGGGTGTTCAGCTGGCTGGCGGTGAAGGTGGTGCGGGTCTCGGTGCTGCTCAGGTCGATCGCATTGACCATGCCGCCCAGGACGGTGACCTTGTCGAGGGTGGTGGCCGAGGCCGTGGACGCGTTGCCGAAGGTTGCGTTCACGGTCTGGCCGGCGACCACGTTGACACGGGCCACGCTGCCGTCGGGCAGGGTCAGCTCGTAGGCGCCGATCGGCAGGGCCGGCACGCGGAAGCGGCCAGTCGCATCGATCGGGTACTCGCGCACGATGCCGGTCGTCGCGCTCTTGACCGTGACCTTGCCGCCGCTGGCGGCCGGCACGTTGCCGGCGATGTCGCCCGCGGTGCTCTGCGCCTGCACGCCACCCGCGAAGCAAAGACCCATGGCGACAGCAAGAGCGCTGCGCTTCAGGCCTTTGGAGAGGTAATTAGAAGCCATTGTGTGTAACCCCCATGTGGGACGAAGTGACTAGAAGTTGTACAGATACGCCCGGCCTGCGATGGCCCGACCGCCCGACTATAGACCAGTCAACAATTCTTTAACAAGGGCCTCAGTGCGCATTCATCATGCTGGCTGCGTATTCAGTTTCAGACGCAACGGGTGCCGGGTGGGACTTGACGGCATGGCGCCGGTTGCGAATGGCGGCACAAACGGCAAGCCCCGGCAGGTGCCGGGGCTTGCGGGGTGAACACCGCGCTGGCGCGGGGCGGTCAGGCGGCCAGGGCGCGCGCGATCCGCTGCTGCTCCTGGCGCAAAGCTTCGGGCAGGCGCGGGCCGTAGTCCTCGAGGTAGCTGCCGATGCTGGCGAACTCGGCCTGCCAGCCCGCATGGTCGAGGCCGAACAGCTTGGCGCGCGCCTCGTCGGTCAGCGCCACGCCTTCGAGGTTGAGGTCGGTTTCGGCGGGCAGGTGGCCGATCGGGGTCTCGACCGCGCCGGCGCTGCCTTCCACCCGGCCGATCATCCACTCCAGCACGCGCAGGTTGTCGCCGAAGCCCGGCCACAGGAACTTGCCGTCGTCGCCCTTGCGGAACCAGTTGACGTGGAAGATGGCGGGCAGCCGCGCACCCGGGCGGTCGAACGACAGCCAATGTGCGAAGTAGTCGGCGAAGTTGTAGCCGCAGAACGGCTTCATCGCCATCGGGTCGCGGCGCATCACGCCGACCGCGCCGGTGGCCGCGGCGGTGGTCTCCGAGCCCATCGCCGCCCCCACCAGCACGCCGTGGGTCCAGTCGCGCGCCTGGAACACCAGCGGCACCAGCGAGGCGCGGCGGCCACCGAACACGATCGCGCTGATCGGCACGCCCTGCGGATCCTCGGCCATCGGCGAATACGACGGGCATTGCTTCGCGCTGACGGTGAAGCGTGCGTTCGGATGCGCGGCCGGGCGCGTGGCCGGATCGAATGGCTCGCCGCGCCAGTCCAGCGCAGGTTGCAGGCCGTTGTCGATGCCTTCCCACCACGGCTGGTTGTCCGCAGTGACGCCGACGTTGGTGAAGATGGTGTTGGCCTGGACCGAAGCCAGCGCGTTCGGGTTGGACTTGGCTGAAGTGCCGGGCGCGACGCCGAAGAAGCCCGCCTCGGGATTGATCGCATACAGGCGCCCGTCAGCCCCCGGGCGCATCCAGCAGATGTCGTCGCCGATGGTCCAGACCTTCCAGCCGTCGCGGCGATAGCCTTCCGGCGGGATCAGCATGGCGAGGTTGGTCTTGCCGCAGGCGGACGGGAACGCCGCGGCGATGTAGTGGGTCTGGCCCTGCGGATTCTCGACCCCGAGGATCAGCATGTGCTCGGCCAGCCAGCCCTCCTGGCGCGCCTGGTGGCTGGCGATGCGCAGCGCGTGGCACTTCTTCCCCAGCAGCGCATTGCCGCCGTAGCCGGAGCCGTACGACTTGATCGTCAGCTCCTCAGGGAAATGCATGATGAAGCGGCGGTTGGGGTCGAGCTCGCCGATGGAATGCAGCCCCTTCACGAACGTCCCGTCGCGTTCGATGCGGGCCAGCGCCGCGGCGCCCATGCGGGTCATGATGCGCATGTTGGCGACCACGTAGGGCGAATCGGTGATCTCCACCCCGCAGCGCGACAGCGGCGAGTCGATCGGTCCCATGCAGTACGGGATGACGTACATCGTGCGGCCCTGCATGCAGCCGTCGAACAGCGCGTCGATCTCGGCGTGGGCCTCGTCCGGGGCCATCCAGTGGTTGTTGGGGCCGGCGTCCTCGCGCTCGCGCGTGCACACGTAGGTCAGGTGCTCGACGCGGGCCACGTCGTCCGGATGCGAGCGATGCAGGTAGCTGCCTGGATGGGTCGCTTGGTTGAGCCGGTGCAGGGTGCCGTCGGCCAGCATCGCCTCGATGAGCGCCGCGTTCTCGGCGTCACTGCCGTCGCACCAGTGAATGGCGGCGGGACGGGTGAGGCGCGCCACCTCGGCGACCCAGTGGTTGAGGGATTCGAGCGTGCTGGTCATGGGGTCGGAGTCCTTGGCCTGTGCGGCGGTTCTTGAAATCGTTTGCAGTGCGCAGCGCGCCGATTCGATGCGCCGCGCGGCGGCGGTCAGCCCTGCGGCACCAGCGTCGCCATCATGTGTTCGATGTAGCCGTCGAAGCCTTCGATCGGCTGCCGCGCCTGGAAGCGTGGCAGTTCCAGCTGCAGGAAGCCCACGTACATCGCGTAGGTCATGCGCGCGCGGTTGAGGGCGTCCTTCTGGCTCAGGCCGGCCTGGCGGAAGGACTTGAACAGGAAGCCGATGCGGCGCTCCAGCACGTGCCCCAGCACCGCGTCCACGGCGGGATGCCCCGCGGCCTTGAGCAGCTCGGAATAAATGACGTGCGTCTTGTTGTGCTGCGCGATCAGCCGGAACAGCGTGCGCAGGCGCTCGGTGGCGTCGTCGATCGCTTCCAATGCGCCGTAGGCGGTCTGCTCGTCGCGCTCCCAGCGCTCCAGCGCCGCCTGCAGCAGGGCATCGCGCGAGGGGAAGTGCCAGTAGAAGCTGCCCTTGGTGACGCCCAGCCGGCGCGCCAGCGGCTCCACCGCGACCGAGGCCACGCCCTGCTCGGCGATCTGGTCGAGCGCCTCCTTGGCCCAGTCATCTGCGCTCAGGCGCCCGCTGCGTGCGGTGGCTTCGATCATGGCAAGCGGGTTCCATACGGCATGGCAGGGTGAAGTATGCTGAGTTTTTGCTCTTGTTTGCGCGTTGACAGCTTACATCCAAGCGCCATACTAATGCGTATGGTAAGCCTGCCGGCCTGCGCCCGCAACGCTTGCCCACCCACGATCCGCCGCGCCACGGGAGTCCCGTCATGAGCATCGTCCTGCCCTTCCTCGCCCTGCTCCTCAGCGGCGCCTTCGCCGCCTACCACCGCCTGCGCCTGGCCACCTGGGCCGCGCTCGCGGCCAGCCTGCTGGTGGCCTGCTGGCTGCTGCAGGCCAACCCCACCGCCACCCTCGCCGCCGCGGCGCTGCTGGTGCTGGTGGCCGGGCCGCTGCTGGTACCGGCGATCCGCAAGCCGCTGCTGACCGCGCCGGCCCTGCGCGTGCTGCGCAAGGCGCTGCCGCCGCTGTCGCAGACCGAGCGGATCGCGCTGGAAACCGGCTCGGTCGGGTTCGAGGGCGACCTGTTCAGCGGCATGCCCGACTGGAACAAGCTGCTGGCCTACCCCAAGCCGGCGCTCAGCGCCGAGGAGCAGGCCTTCCTGGACGGCCCGGTGGAAGAGCTGTGCAAGCGGATCAACGACTGGGAAATCACCCACGTGCACGCCGACCTGCCGCCGGAACTGTGGGACTTCCTCAAGCGCCACAAGTTCTTCGGCATGATCATCCCGAAGGAATACGGCGGCCTGGGCTTCTCCGCGCTGGCGCACCACAAGGTGATCCAGAAGATCGCCTCGATCTCGAGCGTGGTCAGCGCCACCGTCGGCGTGCCCAATTCGCTGGGCCCGGGCGAGCTGATCCACCGCTACGGCACCCGCGAGCAGAAGGACTACTACCTGCCGCGCCTGGCGACCGGCCAGGAAGTGCCCTGCTTCGGCCTGACCGGGCCGTTCGCCGGCTCCGATGCCACCTCGATCCCGGATTACGGCATCGTCTGCAAGGGCGAGTGGAACGGCGCCAACGTGCTGGGCCTGAAGCTCACCTTCGACAAGCGCTACATCACCCTGGCGCCGGTGGCGAGCCTGATCGGCCTGGCCTTCCGCATGTACGACCCCGACGGGCTGCTGGGCGAGACCCGCGACATCGGCATCACCCTGGCGCTGCTGCCGCGCGACACCCCCGGGGTGGAAGTGGGCCGCCGCCACTTCCCGCTGAACTCGCCGTTCCAGAACGGCCCGATCCACGGGCGCGAGGTGTTCATCCCGCTCAGCCAGCTGATCGGCGGCGTGGACATGGCCGGCAAGGGCTGGAACATGCTCAACGAATGCCTGGCGGTGGGACGTTCGATCACCCTGCCCTCGACCGCCAGCGGCGGTGCCAAGGCCGGCGCGGTGGTGACCGGCGCCTATGCGCGCATCCGCAAGCAGTTCGGGCTGTCGGTGGGCCGCTTCGAGGGCGTCGAGGAGGCGCTGGCGCGGATCGGCGGACGCGCCTATGTGATCAGCGCGCTGTCGCAGGCCACTGCGGCGGCGGTGGACCGCGGCGATGTGCCGTCGGTGCCCTCGGCGATCGCCAAGTACCACTGCACCACCGCGGCGCGCGAGGTATCCAAGGACGTGATGGACATCATCGGCGGCAAGGGCATCATCCTCGGCCCGCGCAATTTCGCCGGCCGCGGCTGGCAGGCGGCGCCGATCGCGATCACGGTGGAGGGCGCGAACATCATGACCCGCAGCCTGCTGATCTTCGGCCAGGGCTCGATCCTCTGCCATCCCTACATCCTCAAGGAGATGCGCGCGGCGCAGGATCCGGACGCGAAGGCCGGGCTGGAAGCACTCGACGCCGCGCTGTACCCGCACATCGGCGGCGCGATCTCGAACGCCGCGCGCTCGTTCTGGTTCGGCCTCACCGGCGCGCGGCTGCAGGCCGGAATGGCGGGCGATGCCTATACCCGCAAGTTCTTCCGCAAGCTCAACCGCTATGCCGCAAACCTGGCGCTGCTGACCGATATCTCGCTGGGCGCGCTGGGCGGCCGGCTGAAGTTCAAGGAATCGCTGTCGGGCCGCCTGGGCGACGTGCTCAGCCATCTGTACATGCTGGCGGCGGTACTCAAGCGCCACCACGACGAGGGCTGCCCGGAGGCGGACAAGCCGCTGCTGGCCTGGGCCTTCCACGACGGCGTGCATGAAATCGAGCTGGCGCTGTCGCAGGCGCTGCGCAACTTCCCGATCCGGCCGCTGGGCTGGCTGCTGTGGCCGCTGGTGTTCCCGCTGGGCCGCCGCGCCGTGGCTCCGGGCGATCGCCTGTCGCGGCGGGTGGCCAACCTGCTGATGAACCCGAACGAGGCGCGCGAGCGCCTGGCCGCCGGCGTGTTCCTGACCCCGGGCGACAACAACCCGGGCGGCCGGATCAACAGCTACCTGGCGCAGGCGATCGCGGCCGAGCCGGTGGAGCGCAAGTTCCTGAAGGCGCTGAAGTCGGGCCAGATCGACGCGCTGGACTATCCCGCGCAGTTGGAGGAAGCCGTGCGCATCGGAGCCATCACCCCGGACGAGCGTGCCCAACTGGAAGCCCTGCGCGCGCTGACCCTCGACACCATCATG
>CAYYAT010000100.1:0-6461 GCA_964469595.1 uncultured Thermomonas sp. | reverse complement strand
CAACGCCGCCACGGCTGCTGGGGGCGCCGCCAATGGCGCGGTTGCGCAGGCCCAGCAGGCGGCGCAGCAGGCGATGGGCCAGGCCGGCGCCGCCGCCCAGGGTGCGCTGGCGCAGGCGAACCAGGCACTGGATGGCGCCCGCAGCGCCGCCAATGACATGGCCCAGAACGCACTGGGGCAAGCCAACGCCGCATTGACCCAGGCCCGCACCCAGGCCGGTGCCGCCGCCCAGCAGGCGCTGGACCAGGCCCAGGCCGCGGTGGATACCGCCCAGCAGCAGGCCAGGACCATGGTGCAAGGCGCGCTGGATGCCGCCAACCAGGCGCTGGATCAGGCCATGGATACCGCGGAGCAGGCCGCGCAGGCCGCGATCGAGCGCGCCATGGGGATGGTGGATAACGGGATGGCCCTGATCGAAGACGGCGCCGGCCGCGCGCTGGACGCCGCCAACAATGCGATCGATCAGGCCCAGTCGCTGCTGCGCAATGCGGCCACCGACGCCTTGCAGCAGGCGCGCGCCGCCACCCTCGACCACGCGCGCGACGCGCTTGGCCTGCTACAGGGCGCGCTGGACGCCCTGCCCGAGGCCTTCCCCGACCTGCCGACCGAATTCCCGGCGTCCGAATGCCCTTACGTGCGCGCGCTGCAGGATGAACTCGCGCGCCGCGCGGCCCAGGCCCGCAATGCGCTCGGGAATGCCGCCAACGCCATGCAAGGCGTGGCCGGCCCGCTGCTGGACCAGGCCGACAGTCTGCTCGATCGCGGCAACGAGCTGGCCGACCAGGCCCTGGCCGCGATGGGGACCGCCATGGACGCGCTGGATCAGGCGCAGGCGATGGCCAACGACACCGCACGACAGGCGCTGGATACCGCCAAGGGGGCGGTGCAGCAGGCCCAGCAGGCCGTGCGCGAGCAGGCCGGCAGTGCGATCGCGCAGGCCCGCCAGACCGTGGGCGCGGTACGCGACCAGGCGCGGCAGGCCGTGGAAGGCGGGATCGACCAGGCCATGGCGGCGGTGGATGGGCTGCAGCAGCAGGCCGGGGACGCCGCGCAGCAGGCGCTGGACACGGCACGGCAGGCCGCGGAGCAGGCGCAGCAGCAGGCCAGCGCGGCCGCGCAGCAGGTGTTGACGCAGGCCAACCAGGCCGCGCAACAGGCACAGCAGGCCCTGTCTGGCGCGGCCCAGGGCGCCCTCGACAGTGCGCAGCAGGCCGCGCAACAAGCCGCCTCCCTGGCCGGGGATGCGGCCCAGGGCGCCATCGCGGAGGCACAGGGAGCCATCACCCAGGCCTCCTCCGCCGTCGCGGAAGCCGCCGGCAGCGCGGTGGCGGGCGCGCAGTCGGCCATGGCAGGCGCCGCCCAGGCACTGGGCAACGCGGCCTCTTCGCTCGGCAATCTATAGCCGCCGCAAGCGCTGCGCACGCACGCGCCGCCGCGAAAGGCGGCCCGATCCACGCCCCCACTTCGCGTATACGGGCTCTCACGCCTACCCCGCACACACAAGCGGCCGGCGATGCCCGCTCAAGGGAGGGGGCTGCCTGCACCCCGATCGACTGGCCCGGATCGATGACCCGCGCGGTTACGGGATCATCTCCGTCATCTGCCCTGGCATCACCACCGTGATCACCCCGCCCCAGGTGCATTGGCAGGTGCAGGTATTGTCCAGCGCGGGAATGCCGCCGATCAGCACGGTCGCCGCCCCCGGCTTCCAGGGCGTGGTGACCGGGATGCAGGGCTGCGGCGTCAATACGCCCATGGCGGCGGCCGTGGCCGCCGCCACCTGCGGATTGCTGGGCGTGGTGCACATGCCGAACGGCAGGATGTTCTTCATCGGCACGCAGTCCATGATGGTCGCCGCCGGCTGCGATCCGGACAGGACGCGGTTCTCCGGCGTCACCACCAGGGTGGACGGCGCCACCCCGAAGGGGCACATCAGGCTGGCACCGTTGACCACCTGGATCGGCATATGCCTGTCTCTGTCGATGCCGTAGCGGAAGAGGATTGAGGCTGGCTCAGCCGCCGGTGGCCAGGATTTCCACCCGGCGGTTTTCCGCGGCATAAGGATCGGCCGGGTTGAGCAGTTCGCTCTTGCCCTTGCCCACGGCACGCAGGCGCGAGGCCGACACCCCCTTGTCGATCAGGTAGCGGCGCACGGCCTCGGCGCGGCGATCCGACAGCGCCTTGTTGTAGGTGGCCGAGCCTTTCGCATCGGTATGCCCGATCACAGTGAAGTTGCGGTTCTGTAGCTGCGGCGACGAGAGCGCGGCGGCCAGATTGGCCATGGTCTGCTCGGAGCTGCCGGAGATCCTGTCGGAATTGAAGTCGAAGTTGATCTGCATGTTGATCGACGCCGGCTTGGCCGGCTTGGTGACCGTCGGCGCGGGCGCGGCCGTGGCCATCGCGGCAGCCCCCGGCCGCAGCGCACGGGTCTGGCCCGGTGCCTGCTCGGCGTTGTCCGCCTTCAGGCTGTCGATGATCGAATTCACCGAAGGATTGCCCTGCTGCTGCGGCTGCGCGTCCTGTGCGAGGGCACCGCCACCGGCGATGAGGGCAACCGCCAGCGCGCTGCGCAGGATCATCTTCATGTTCATCGTCTTTTCCTCGTGGCAATCAGGTGGCAATGGAGCAATCGGAGCCGCGGCGGTCGCGGAAGGCGGGTCATTCCGGCATGCGCGACAACGCGGCATGCCGGCAGTCTGCCCCCCGCGGCCGGCGATTTCGATACGCCGTTCGGGCTAGGCCGGGTGGCGGCCACGGCCGTCCCGCGCGCCTTCAGAAATCCCCGCAGCGGCTGCGCTGCTCGCTGTCGAAGCAGTTCACCAGGTTCGGGCGGGTACGCACCTTCCCCCACTCATTGGCCAACGTATCGCCGGTCGATGCCAGCTTCTCGTCGGTCAACGACGCATTCACCGCGCACATCGGCGCACCCGCGATATTGCGGTCGTACAGATAGGTGTTGGGCAGGTCACCCACTAGGTCGAGCGGACGATCCGGTGCCAGCGGCTCCAGCACGCGCAGCGCGGTGGCATTCCCTGGCGCCTGCACGATCACGTAGTTGCGTGGATTGCCGCTGCCCAGGATCGGATAGAACCCCGGCGCAGCAAACGGCCCGGCCGGCGAATACCACGGCGATGGGGTGCCGAATACGCTCTGCACGGTATCCCCGTTGCGGAATCCGGTGATGGTGCCGCTGAAGATCGGATTGGGGAACCCGTAGAAGCGCATGAACGGATCGGCCGTGAACACCAGGGTGGCCGGCGTGATGGCCAAGGTGCCGGGCAGCCACTGGATGGCATAGCCGGCCGGCGAGGTGAAATTGCCGGTGATGGCGTAATTGCCGACGTTGCTGCCCGGCGTGGCGGCGGTCACCGGCGAGCCGGCGATGGCGTAGGCCGCCACATCGCCCAGGATCATCCCGGAGACGGCATAGGAGAAGGCCGGATTGGCCAGCCCATACTCGCGCATCGCGTCATCGATGGTGATGAAGGCGGTGGGCTGCTGCACGTAGATGAAATGGTTGTCTCCACCGGAGACGGAGACGCCGCAGGCGCCGAGGTAGGTGCAGCCGTAGTAGTTGGGAAGGTTGCCGCTGCCGGCAAGCCCGCCGCGGGTCTCGCCCACCCAGGTGCTGGCCCAGACCCGCCAGTGACCGCTGGCGGCAAGACTGGCGCCCGCCAGATTCTGCAGGGTGCCGGCGGTCACCAGGTCGATGTCGGCGCCACTGATTCCGGCGTTCAGCACCAGGTCGCCGGCGAGATTGCGCACCCGCACGTTGCCGCCGGCGCTGATGCCCGTGTTGCCGACGCTTGCCAGGCTGCCGCTGCCGGCATCAAAGCCCGCCGCCGAGACCGCGCCAACCGCCAGCGCGTTGGCGTCCTGGAACTGGAAGGCCCCGCCCGCGCTGCCGGCCAGCGAGGTATTGGCCAGATCGTTCAGGGCCGCCCCCAGCAGCACGTCGCCGCCGGCGCGCAGCAGCAGGCTGTGGGCGAGGATCGCGGCTCCGGCGGACTGGGTGATGCTGCCGCCGCTGAGCAGCGCCAGGGTGGCATTGCCGACATCGATGCCGGCCTGCAGATCGATGCCGGCGCTCCCCCCCTGGTTTTGCAACGTGAGGTTTCCGGTACGGGTGATGGCCTCCTGCACCCGGATCGCCCCGGCCTGCTGGTGGCTGCCGATCACCAGCTGCGGCGCCACGATCCGGTCCAGCTCGGCATCATCCAGCGCAAAGCCGTTGCCGCTACCCAGCAGGATGCCGTCCCCGGCGCGGTCGTAGGCGAGGCCATTGGCGTCCACTCCGCCCGGGCGCAGGTTGACGCCGGTGGTCGAACGCACGCTGCCATCGATGCGGATGGCATCGCTGCTGCCGTCGTTGCCAGCACGCAGCACCACCAACCCACTGCCGGCATCCACCGTGGCCAGCGCGTCGATGCGCAGCCCGGCGCCGCTACCGCCCTCGCCCGCAAGGTCGATGGTGCCGCCGTTGCTGACCAGGCTGGCGTATTGCCCGATCACCAGGCCATCGCTGTAGGCCCCGAGGCCGCGCGCATGCAGCGAGAGGTTGCCGGTATCGGTGAGAATCTGCCCGCCATACAACCCGAAGCCGAGGTTGTAGCCGACGCTGGTGAGGTCGATGTCGCCACTGGTGGTCTGCAGCAGGCTGTCATTGGACATGCGCACCCCTTCCGCCTGCGGGCCCAGCCCCTGGACACGGATATCGCCCGCGCCGGCCAGCACCTGGATCGAATTCAGCAGGACGCCGCTGCCGTCGAGGCCGCTGGTGCTGCCGTCGATACGGACCGCACCGCCTGCACTGTCGAGGCGGTTGTTGCCGTAGCCGAACCCGATCAGTGCCACGCCATTCACATAGCCGGTGCCGGCCAGGTCGATGTCGCCACCGCCGCTGGCGATGCCGCCGCTATAGCCGCTGCGGAAGACCACGCCGCTGCCCTGCCCGCCCAGGCCATCCACGGCGATCGCGCCGCCGCCGCTGATGGGCTGCCGACCAGCACGACGCCATCGCCACCGCTGCCGAGGCCGTGGATGCGGATGTCGCCACCATTGGCATACAGGCCGTTGCCGTAGGAGCGCCAGAACACCCCGTCACCGCCGCCTTCGCCATCGACCAGGAGATCACCGCCGCTGGTGGTGATGCCAACGTCGTAGATCGCCACCCCGTTGCCGCTGCCACTGGCGCGCCCGCGGATGTCCACTCCGCCGGCGCGGATGTCGATGGAGTCTCCGCGCATGTAAACGCCAGCAGCCGCCTGGGCACCGTTGCCGACGATCGTGACCTGCCCACCACCGGCATCGATCGGGACCTGGTACAGCGATACCCCGGCATCGCCATAGGTCACTACGTCGCCGGTACTGGCACCACGCAGCAGCACTGCGCCGCCACCGCTTGCGAGCACGCTGGCATACAGCCGGATACCGCTGGAAGCGCCGCTGGCGAAACCATTGATCGCATCCGACTGGCCGTACATCAGGATGTCGCCGCCGTTGCTGTCCAGCGTGGCGTTGCTGAAGTCGATCCAGCCATCGCCGGGATGGGTGGCACCGGCATCCGCGTTGAAGCGCATCGCAAGCGGCCCGCTGCGGCCGATGATCGAGAATCCGGACCCGGTGATGGCACGCTGCGCGTTCACCGTGAACGCCAGCGGGACGCTGCCACCCGCGATGATCTGGGCATCGTCGAACAGCACGCTGTCGGCCGAATTCAGGGTGACGCGGGTGTTGTTCGCGAATGCCGTGTTGAGCTCGGCATCCTGCAGGTAGGTGCCGCCGGTGGCGCTGTCCAGCTCGCCAGAATCGCTGCCTGCGATCACCGTGACATCCGGCAGGCTCAAGGTCCAGAGCCCGGAAGCGACCGGGGAGCCGGCGTCCACCCGCAGGCCACGGAAGTCGAAGCTGTCGGCGCTGGTACTGGTGGTGATCGCTCCGCCCGCGGTGACGCCACGCGCGGCGAGCGTGCCGAACAGCGACATCCCACCGCTGCCGCCCAACAGCGAAATGCGGCCACCGTCGCCGCCCTTGCTGCTGGCGCTGATCCCGGCCTGCGCACCCAATTCGATGGTGGCCCCCGAAACCGACACCTGGCCGCCATCGCCGGCGCTACCGTCCGCAACGATCGCCGAGCGCGAGTAGATCCGCGCCAGGTTGTCCACCTGGATGTCCACCTGGCCACCGCCGGTATCGCCGAAGGCCAGGATCAGGCTGCCGTTGGAGGCGGGATCCGGGTTAAGCGGGTTCGGGTCGTCATTGAACATGAAAAAATCGCTGCCGCGGATGTACACGGTTCCACCGGACGCACCGGACTGACCGGAGACATCGATCACGCCGACACTGCCCACCGGCGACGGCAGCCCGAGCGCGACGAGCCCCCCCTCGGAGGTGAGCTCGACGCGGCCGTTGCGGCTGACCAGGCTCTGCGCGCGCAGCGTACCGGCATTGACGATGACACC
>CAYYAT010000099.1:1904-6469 GCA_964469595.1 uncultured Thermomonas sp. | reverse complement strand
GGCGCAGCGCTTCGACGGCGCCGCCGGCAGCGCCTGCAGCTGGCCCGACGCCGACGGCCGCGTGGCCGGCGCGGTGCTGGGCGTGGACGACCTGCACGACCCGTTCGCCTGGGCACACGCACCGCGCGTACTGCCCGCCGGCGCCTGGCGGATGGCCTCCGGACTCGACGGCGGCGCGCGCCGCGCGCTGCAGCTGGGCTGGGGCCTGGGCCTGTACCGCTTCGCCCGCTACAAGGCGCAGCCGGCACCGGCCGCGCAGCTGGCGGCGGACAACTTCGATGCGGAAACCTTCGCCCTGCTCACCGCCTGCGTGCGCGTGCGCGACCTGGTCAACACGCCTACCGAGCACATGGGCCCGGACGAACTGGAAGCGGCCGCGCGCGAACTCGCGCAGGCGCACGACGCGGCGGTCGCCGTCATCGCCGGCGACGATCTGCTGGCGCAGAACTACCCGGCCATCCACGCGGTCGGCCGGGCCTCGCACCGCGCGCCGCGCATCATCGAACTCACCTGGGGCGACGCGTCGCATCCGCACGTGGTGATCTGCGGCAAGGGCGTGTGCTTCGACACCGGCGGGCTGGACCTCAAAGGCGCCGCCGGCATGCGCAACATGAAGAAGGACATGGGCGGCGCCGCGCACGCGCTGGCGCTGGCCGGGCTGGTGATGGCGCGCAAGCTGCCGCTGCGCCTCACCCTGCTGGTGGCCGCGGTGGAGAATGCCGTCGGCCCGAACGCATTCCGTCCGGGCGAAGTCATCGCCACCCGCAAGGGCGTGAGCGTGGAGATCGACAACACCGACGCCGAAGGCCGGCTGGTGCTGTGCGACGCGCTGACCCGCGCCTGCGAACTGGGGCCCGACCTGCTGCTGGATTTCGCCACCCTCACCGGCGCCGCGCGCATCGCGCTGGGCCCGGACCTGCCCGCGCTGTACGCCAACGACGAGGCGCTGGCGCAGGACTGGCTGGCCGCCGGCCAGCAGGAGCGCGACCCGCTGTGGCGGATGCCGCTGTGGCGACCGTACCTGCGCTACCTCACCAGCGGCATCGCCGATCTCGCCAACAGCAGCAACACCACGATGGCCGGCAGCGTCACCGCCGCGCTGTACCTCGAGCGCTTCGTCGAGGACGGCGTTCGCTGGGGCCACGTGGACGTGTACGCATGGAACGACGGCGACCGCCCAGGCAAGCCGGCCGGCGGCGAGGCGCAGGGCCTGCGCGCCGCCTACGCGCTGCTGAAGGCGCGCGCGGGCGTGGCGGTGGCGTCTAGCTGAGCCAGCCGCGCACGGTCGCCTTGCGCGCCAACAGCCACAGGCCCAGGCCGATCAGGCCGATGCACAGCGGCAAGGCCGCGCCACCGATGCCGGTCAGCGCCCAGGTCGGGGTGAGCAGGTAGTAGGCGCCGAACTGCACGATGATGCCGAGCAGCGACAGCAGCAGCACCGTCACCGCCCAGCGCCTGCCCAGCAGCAGACCGAGCGTGCCGAGCGTGCCGCCGATGGTAGCGATGGCGAAGGCCACGAAGATCCAGCGTGGCGTGACTGCCTCGATCTGCTGCTGCACCGCCGGCCAGGTGGCGATCACCTCGGGCGTGGCGGTGACGTGGTAGTAGAACGACCACAGGCCGAACGCATTCCAGAGCACGGCCAGCACCGCCACCACCACGAACCACATCGGACGCTTCGCTGTCTGCATGGCTACCCCTCCCCAGTCGGATCAGCGCAGCCTACGCCGGACCCGCGCGGATCGCATGCCGCTGTACGGGTAACAGCGGAGTCAATGTGCAGCAGGTTTTCACCCGCCTGTCAGAGCCACCCCTTCTGCCGCGCCAGCCGGTAGGCCTCGATGCGGTTG
The DNA here is from genome assembly GCA_964469595.1 of uncultured Thermomonas sp. GTDB lineage: Bacteria > Pseudomonadota > Gammaproteobacteria > Xanthomonadales > Xanthomonadaceae > Thermomonas. The sequence continues at coordinate 4,619 of CAYYAT010000099.1, read as the reverse complement.
CCGACGCCGAGCTTGCCGATTGCCTCGGACAGGTAGTTGCGCACGGTGCCGTGCGAGAGGTTCAGGCGCTGCGCGATCTCGGCCGCGGACAGGCCTTCGCCGGCCAGGCGCAGGGCCTGGCGCTCGCGGTCGCTGAGCGGATCCGCTTCGCCCCAAGCCTCCAGCGCCAGCTGCGGATCGATCGCGCGGCCGCCGCGATGCACGTTGCGCAGGGCCTGCGCCAGCTGCTCGGCCGGGGCGTCCTTCAGCAGGTAGCCGCGCACCCCGGCCTCCAGCGCGCGCCGCAGGTAGCCGGCGCGGGCGAAGGTGGTGACCACCACCACCTTCACCGGCAGTTCGTGGCGGGCGATCCGCTGCGCCAACTCCAGCCCGGTCAGGCCGGGCATCTCGATGTCGGTCAGCAGCAGGTCGGGGCGATGCCGCTGCAGTTCGCGCCAGGCCGCCTCGCCGTCGCCCACCGCAGCCACCACCTCGAAGTCGGATTCCATCCCCAGCAGCGCGGCCAGCGCGCCGCGCAGCATGGTCTGGTCTTCGGCGAGCAGGATCCGGATCATCGCGCGGGCAGGCAACGGGAGCAGGCGGGAAGGGAGCCAGACCTTAGCAGGTCGGCGCGGCCGGCAGGGCCGCATCGGCCGCCAGCGGGATGCGGATTTCCACGCAGGTTCCGGCCTGCGCGCTGCTGTCCAGCCGCAGGCGCCCGCCGAGCGCGCGCACGCGCTCGCGCATGCCGGACAGGCCGTTGCCGGGCACCAGCTCGCCACCGCGGCCGTCGTCGCGGATGCGCAGCAGCAGCTCGCCGGCTTCGCGCGTGAACAGCGCCTGCGCGCTGCGTGCGCGCGCATGCCGCTGGACGTTGGTGGCAGCCTCGCGCAGGCACATCGCCAGCGCGGTCTCGGCCGCGGCCGGCAGCGGTTGCGCGGAGAACGCCGCGTCCAGCTGGTAGTCGAAGGCGATGCCGTCGCTTTCCAGCAGCAGCTTGGCGGCGGCCAGCTCGGCGGCGATCCCGGCCGCGCGGATGCCGCTGACCGCGCCACGCACCTGCGCCAGCGCCTCGCGCGCGACCTGGCTGACCGCGGCGATCTCCGCCTGCGCCGCCTGCGGATCGCGCGCCAGCAGGCGGCCGGCGAGGTCGGACTTCAGCGCCACCATCGACAGGGTGTGCCCGAGCAGGTCGTGCAGGTCGCGCCCGATGCGCTCGCGCTCGGCCAGCGCCGCCAGCCGCCGCACTTCCTCGTGCGAGAGCTTGAGCGCGGCGTCGCGCTGGCGGTTCAGGCGCTCAACGAAGGTGATGATGCCGATGATCGCGGTCACCGCCGGCATCCACACCAGCGCCACCCACGGATAGCCGATCAGGCGCGCATAGCCCATCAGCGCGAGGTTGCAGGCCAGCAGCCAGACCACGTAGCGGCGCAGCGCGCCGTTGCCGCGCGGCTGCAGCATCACGCAGCCGAACACGAAGTAGCTGAGCCCGGACGGGTACCACGGCAGCAGCGCGAAGCACAGCAGCAGCATGCCCAGCGCGGCCAGGTGCGCGCGCCGTTCGCTGGCGCACACGCTGACCGCGTACAGCCACAGGAACAGCGGATAGCTGACCGCGGTCAGCAGCAGCCAGCGCCCGGTATAGCCGTACGCGCCGCCGGAGAAGGCCGGGGTGATGAACACCCAGATCGACCACACCAGGTGGATGAAGCTGGTCCAGGCCGGGCGCTCCAGGCGCGCCTCGCGCGCGACCAGCGAATCCGGCGCCGGCGCGAAGTGGCGCGCCAGCCAGCCGCGCAGGCGACGGTCGAGCCGATCGGCCATGCCGCTGCCAGTGTCTGCGTCCATCACGTCCCTCCCGCGGGCCAGGCGCGATCCTACTGCAGGCTGCACCTCAGCCGCGCCGGCGCAGGCGGCGCGCCGCCAGCCACAGCAGCCCGGCGGTGAACGCGGCCAGCACCAGCGCGTGCGGCCAGCGCGCGCCGGTGTCGAAGCCAAGCGCCGACAGCGCCAGCGCGTTCAGGTGGTAGCTCGGCCACACCGGCGCCAGCTGGCGCAGCAGCGGCGGCATCATCTGCAGCGGGAACCACAGGCCGGACAGGAATGCCATCGGCAGGTACACCAGGTTCAGCAGCCCCGGCGCGCCCTGGCCCTTGAGCAGGGTGCCGATGAACAGGCCGAGCGCGCAGAACGGCAGCACGCCCAGCGCATCCACCAGCAGCAGGGTCGCCACCTGCCCCGGCGCCAGCGGCGCGTGCGCCACGCCCACGGCCAGCGCCAGCAGCAGGGCGCCCACCGCCAGCGCCACCAGCACCGCCATCAGCATCTTGCCGAGCAGGTAGGCGCCGGGCGGCATCGGCAGCGCGCGCTTGAGGGTGAGCAGGCCGCCATCGCGCTCCAGCGCCAGTGACACCCCGAAGCCGAACAGCCCCGGCGCCATCACCCCGAAGGTGCTGTAGCTGCCCAGCATGTAGCGCGTGGCCTCGCCGCTGCCGTGGTTCAGCACCACCGCGAACATCAGGTAGAACACGTTCGGGAACAGGATGACCGGCAGCAGGAAGCCGGGGTTGCGCAGGTAGCGGACGATCTCGCTGCGCGCCTCCTGCGCGTAGGCGCCCAGCAGCCGCGCGCGCGGCAGCGCCGGCAGCATGGCCACGGTGGTCGCCGCGGGATGGGATGAAGAAGTGGATGACGCGAGCGATGCACGGTTCATGCGGCCTCCGCGGCCTGCGCGGC
>CAYYAT010000099.1:0-1894 GCA_964469595.1 uncultured Thermomonas sp. | reverse complement strand
TGGTCGCCGCGGGGCTGGATGAAGGGCTGGATGAAGGGGTGGATGACGGGATCGATGACGGGTTCATGCGGCCTCCATGGTCTTCTCGGCGCTGGCCGCGCCGGTGAGTTCGGTGAACGCCTCGGCCAGCCCGGCCGCACGCACTTCCAGCCCCGACAGCGCCGGATCGGCAGCCAGCAGCCGGCGCAGCAGTCGCTCGGGGGCGTCGCTGGACAGGCACAGGCGCTCGCCATCGCGCGCGGCTTCCGCCACCTCCGGCCACGCCGCCAGTTCCGCCAGCGGCAGCGTGGTCGCGCACCACACCCGCTTGCGCGCGACCCGCGCGCGCAGGGCCTGCACGCTGCCCTCGCTCAGCAGCCGCCCATGCGCGAGCATGCATACGCGGTCGGCCAGGGCTTCCGCCTCCTCCAGGTAATGGGTGGTGAGCACTACCCCGCAGCCGTCCGCCACCAGCGCGCGGATCGCGGCCCACAGCGCCTGCCGCGCCTGGATGTCGAGGCCGACGGTGGGCTCGTCGAGGAACAGCAGGCGCGGATTGCCGCAGATCGCCAGCGCGAACTGCACCCGCCGCTGCTGTCCGCCGGACAGCTTGCCGTAGGGCCGCGCCAGCAGGTCCTCGATGCCGGCCAGCGCCGCCACGTCGGCGATGCTGCGCGGCGCGGGGTAATAGCTCGCGGTCAGGCGCAGCAGCTCGCGCACCTTCAGGGTCGGCGGCAACGCCGCCTCCTGCAGCATCACCCCGACGTGGCGGCGCGCGGCGATGTCCTGCGGGTCGCGCCCGAACAGTTCGGCGCGGCCGGCATCCGGGCGCATCAGGCCCAGCAGCAGGCCGATCGCGGTGGTCTTGCCGGCACCGTTCGGCCCCAGCAGCGCCAGCAGCTCGCCGCCGCGCAGGGCCAGGTCCACGCCCTGCAGCGCGTGGATCGCGCCATGCCGCTTGTGCGCCGCGTGCAGGCGCGCCAGCAGCGGATGCGCATCCGTCCCATGTCCGTCCATCGTAGGCCTCCACGAAGATGGCGCCAGCCTGCCGATGGCGCGTCCGTGCCTGCAGGCGCAGGCGTCAGGCCATCCGGATGACAGCCATCACATGCCCGCCCGGAGCCCCTTGCGTAGGCTGTGCCACGATGGCGGTACAGCGCGGGCCACGATCGGGCCCACCGTTCCGCCACCCCCGGATGCCGACATGACCTCGAACGCCGACCTGCTCAATTCCCTCAAGATCGACCGCAGCGCACCGCCACCGCGGCCCTCGCGCCGCCCGCTGTGGATCGCGCTGGCGGTGGCCGGCGCGCTGGTGCTGGCCCTCGCCGCCGGGTTGGCCCTGCGCGGAGGGCGCGCGCTCCGCGTGAACGTGGCGGAAGTGACCGCGATCGGCGGTGGCGCGGCGTCCGCCGCCTCGGTGCTGGACGCCAGCGGCTACGTGGTGGCGCGGCGGATGGCCACGGTCTCGGCCAAGGTCACTGGACGCGTGCGCGAGGTGCTGATCGAGGAAGGCCAGAAAGTCGCGGCCGGGCAGGTGCTGGCGCGGCTGGACCCGGTGGATGCCGATGCCCAGCGCCAGCTTGCGGCCTCGCAGCTGGCCGCCGCGCGCAGCCAGATCGGCAGCGTGCAGGCACAGCTGAAGCAGGCCGAGGCGGATGCCGCGCGGCTGTCCACCCTGGCCGCGCAGCAGCTGGTCTCGCGCGCCCAGGCCGAGCAGGCGATCGCGCAGCGCGATGCCCTGCGCGCGCAGCTGGCCACCGCCCAGCGCAACGCGCAGGTCGCAGCCGATTCCCTGCGCATCGCCGACAACGGCGTGGACAACACCGTGGTGCGCGCGCCGTTCGCCGGCGTGATCATCGCCAAGGCCGCGCAGCCGGGCGAGATCGTCTCGCCGCTGTCGGCCGGCGGCGGC
>CAYYAT010000098.1:0-6486 GCA_964469595.1 uncultured Thermomonas sp. | reverse complement strand
TGGCCACCAGCAGTTCCTGGATCTGGCCGAAGCTGCGCATCACCAGGCTGCCGTCCTCGTCCAGCTTGCTGCGCACGCGGATCGCCACGTCCACGCCCTCGTTGATCACGTCCACCCGGCGGTTGCTGACGATCAGTTGCACCCGCACCTTCGGATACAGGGCGAGAAACTCCGGCAGCAGCTTCGGCATCTGCTGCTGCGCCATCGACACCGGCACGCTGACGCGCACGCTGCCACGCGGCTCGGCGCTGAGGCGATCCACCGCCTCGCGCGCGGCCTGCGCCTCGGCCAACATCGACTGCGCGTGCCGATGCACGCTGGTGCCAACGTCGGTCACCGCGAAACGACGGGTGGAGCGCTGCAGCAGGCGCACGCCCAGCTCCGACTCCAGCGCGCTGATGCGCCGGCTCAGGCGCGACTTGGGGATGCCCAGGGCACGCTCCGCGGCGGCGAAGCCACCGTGATCGACGACGGCGGCGAAGTAGTAGAGATCGTTGAGGTCGTTCACGATGGCAATTCCAAGAATGGAACGATTCGTGGTATCTGACTACGTTTATCCCAAAATAGCAACACCCTAAAGTGCGCCTCCACCGCGGCCCTGCCGCTCCCTGCGAGGCTCACCCCATGAAACTCCTGCATCTGGATTCCAGCATCCTCGGCGACAGCTCCGCCAGCCGCGTCCTCTCCGCCGCCATCGTCGCCCGCTGGCAGCGCGACCTGCCCGGGCTGGAAGTCCTGCGCCGCGACCTGGCCGGCGCGCACGCGCTGCCGCACCTGGACGCCGGCACCCTGGCCAAGTCCGATCCGGAAGAAGCGGCGCGCGCCGCGCGCGTGCTGGAAGAGTTCCTGGCCGCCGACATCGTGGTGCTGGGCGCGCCGATGTACAACTTCGGCATCCCCAGCCAGCTCAAGGCCTGGATCGACCGCATCGCGGTCGCCGGCAAGACCTTCCGCTACACTGCCGATGGCCCGCAGGGGCTGGCCGGCGGCAAGCGGGTGATCGTGGCCGCGACCTATGGCGGGCAGCATCCGGCCGACAGCGGGCGCAATTTCGTCGAGCCCTACCTGCGCCAGGTGTTCGCCTTCCTCGGCATCACCGATGTGGAATTCGTCAGCGCCGAGGGCCTGAACATCTCGCCGGCACTGCGCACGCAGGCGCTGGACGCGGCCCAGGACCGGATCGACGCGATCCTGCCGCGCGCGGCCTGAGCACGCTCGCGCCAGCTTCCCGCAAACGCAACGGGCCCGCACTGCGGGCCCGTCTTGGGTCGCTGGCGCGCGGGCCGCGTCAGGCGATCCGCCCGGCGCCGCCCATGTACGGGCGCAGGACCTCCGGCACCTCGATGCTGCCGTCGGCCTGCTGGTAGTTCTCCATCACCGCGATCAGCGCGCGGCCCACGGCCACGCCCGAACCGTTGAGCGTGTGCACCAGCTCCGGCTTGCCGGTGGCCGGATTGCGCCAGCGCGCCTGCATCCGGCGCGCCTGGAAATCGCCGCAGTTGGAGCAGGAGGAAATCTCGCGGTAGCTGCCCTGCGACGGCAGCCAGACCTCGAGGTCGTAGGTCTTGCACGCGGAAAAGCCCATGTCGCCGCTGCACAGCAGCATGCGCCGGTACGGCAGGCCGAGGCGCTCCAGCACCACCTCGGCGCAGCGGGTCATGCGCTCGTGCTCGGCATCCGACTGCTCGGGGTGGGCGATGCTCACCAGCTCCACCTTCTCGAACTGGTGCTGGCGGATCATGCCGCGGGTATCGCGCCCGGCGGAACCGGCCTCGGCGCGGAAGCACATCGAGTGCGCGGTCATCCGCAGCGGCAGGCGCTCGGCATCCAGGATTTCGTCGCGCACGCTGTTGGTCAGCGGCACCTCGCTGGTCGGGATCAGGTAGCGGGTGTGTTCGCCCAGCCGGGTGGAGAACAGGTCCTCCTCGAACTTGGGCAGCTGCCCGGTGCCGCGCATCGCCTCGGCGTTGACGATCACCGGCACGTTGGTTTCCTCGTAGCCATGCTCGCCGGCGTGCAGGTCCAGCATGAACTGCGCCAGCGCGCGGTGCAGGCGCGCCAGCTGGCCGCGCAGCACGGTGAAGCGCGCGCCCGACAGCCTGGCCGCGGTCTCGGCGTCCAGCCAGCCGTGGCGCGCGCCCAGCTCCACATGGTCCTTGACCGAAAAATCGAACGCGCGCGGCGTGCCCCAGCGGTGCTGCTCGACGTTGCCGCTCTCGTCGCTGCCCAGCGGCACCGACGGATCCGGCAGATTGGGGATGCCGGCAGCGATCGCGTCCAGCTCGGCGCGCAGGCGCTCCAGCTCGATCTCGGAGGCCTTCAGCTCCTCGCCGAAGCCGGCCACCTCGGCCATCACCGCGGACACGTCCTCGCCCTTGGCCTTGAGCATGCCGATCTGCTTGCTGCGGGTGTTGCGCAGGTTCTGCAGCTCCTGGGTGCGCACCTGGATGCGCTTGCGGTCGGCTTCCAGCGCTTCCAGGCGGGCCACGTCGAGGTCGAAGCCGCGACTGGCGCGCAGGCGCTCGGCAAGGTCGGCGGGATGGTGGCGCAGCAGGACGGGATCGAGCATGGAAGTACCGGATGGCGCGAAGGATGAATCTGCATTATCGCCGAGCCCGGCCCGCGGTGGCGGGCGCGCGGCGCGGCTATGCCAGAATGCGGGCATGACCGAGCCTGCCCTGCCCCCGAAGCGCACCTCGCTGCTGTCGCCCACCCTGCCCAAGCTGGTCGCCCTCGCATTCGCCGCCGGCCTGCTGCTGTTCCTGCTGGTCTGGCTGGGGTCGCGCCAGCCCAATGATTTCTACAAGGCCGGCGATGCCCCGGCCAACGCCACCCCGCCGGAGGCCCTGCCCGCCCCGCTGCCGCCCGACGTGGCCGATGGCACTGCCAGCGGCAACGTCAGCGGGCTGGCGGTCGATCCGAATGCGCAGGCCGCCCCCCCGCCACCGCCCCCGGCCCGGCCCGCGGCCCCGGTGGCGAACGCCGCCACCGGCAATCCCGCGACCGCACCCACCGCACCCGCCGCAGCTGGCGGCAGCGGCGGCAACCAGGCCCAGCCCATGCCGCTGTCCACCCCCGCCCCGCGCTATCCGCGGGAAGCCCTGCGCATGGGCGCCGGCGGCACCGTGCAGGTGCGGGTGACGGTGGCGCCCGACGGCCGGGTGGATCGCCTGGAACTGGCGCAGGGCAGCGGCAACCGCTACCTGGACCGCGCCGCGCTGGAAACGGTGCGCCGCTGGACCTTCCGCCCCGCCCTGCGCAACGGCCAGCCGGTGCAGGCCGAGGTGGTGGTGCCGATCCAGTTCGACCCGAACCGCTGAACCGGCAATGGCCGAGTCCTTCCTGTTCTACGACCTCGAGACCTTCGGCGCGGATCCGCGCCGCAGCCGGATCGCCCAGTTCGCGGCCATTCGCACCGATCTCGACTTGAATCCGCTGGAAGAGCCGATCAGCTTCTTCGTGCAGCCGGCGGACGACCTTTTGCCCTCGCCGGACGCCAGCCTGGTGACCGGGATCACCCCGCAGGCCGCGCTGCGTGACGGCGTCAACGAAGCGGCCGCGTTCGCCCGCATCGTCGAGGAAATGGGCCGCCCCGGCACCTGCAGCGTGGGCTACAACTCGCTGCGCTTCGATGATGAATTCATCCGCTACGGGCTGTACCGCAACTTCCACGACCCCTACGAGCGCGAATACAAGAACGGCAACTCGCGCTGGGACCTGCTGGACGCGCTGCGCCTGATGCACGCCCTGCGCCCGCACGGAATCGTCTGGCCCAAACGCGAAGACGGTCAGGGCACCAGTTTCAAGCTCGAACACCTGGCCGAGGACAACGGCCTGCGCGAGGGCATGGCGCACGAAGCGCTGAGCGACGTGCGCGCGCTGATCGGGCTGGCGCGGCTGTTCCGCACCCACCAGCCGGGGCTGTGGGACGTGGCCCTGCGCCTGCGCGACAAACGCCATGCCGCCTCCCTGCTCGATCCGGTGGCGATGATCCCGGTGCTGCACGTCTCGCAGCGCTTTCCCGCTTCGCGCCTGTGCGCGGCGCCGGTGCTGCCGCTGGCGCGGCACCCCGACTACGCCACGCGCACGATCGTGTTCGACCTCGCCAGCGACCCGGAGCCGCTGCTCGCGCTGGACGCCGAGACGATCGCCGCGCGCCTGTACGTGCGCCAGGCCGACCTCGCCGAGGGCGAAGCGCGGATCGCGCTGAAGGAAGTGCACGCCAACAAGTGCCCGGCACTGGTGGAATGGCGGCACCTGCGCGCGGCCGACTTCGACCGGCTCAAGATCGAACCGGCCGTGGTCGAACAGCGCGCCGCCCGCCTGCGCGCCGCCGGCCCCGCGCTGGCCGAGAAGATCCGCCGGGTGTACGCGCGCAACCGCCCGCAGGCGGCGACCGATCCGGATGCGGCGCTGTACGACGGCTTCCTCGATGCCGGCGACAAGCGCCTGCTGGCGCAGGTCCGCGCCAGCGCGCCGGAACAGCTCGAACCATCGCGGTTCCGGTTCCGCGACCCGCGCCTGCCCACCCTGCTGCTGCGCTACCGCGCCCGCAACTGGCCCGCCACCCTGGACGCCGCCGCGCGCGCGCAGTGGGACGCCTACCGCCGCGAGCGCCTGCTGGGCGATGGCGGCCTGTCCGAGCTCACCCTGCCCGAATACCACGAGCGCCTGCGGCAGCTGCGCCAGGCGCATGCCGACGACCCCGGCAAACAGGCGCTGCTGCAGGCGCTGGACGCATGGGGCCAGCAGCGCGCGCGCGAGCTGGGCTGATCCGGGACGCAATCCAGCGCGCGGTCCCCGACGCTTGCCGCGCTGCGGCATGACTTTCCCATGCCGCTTCGTATGCTGCCGGCTGCCGTCCGATCATCGGGGACCGGGGCGGCGCCCGCCGCAGGCCGCGCGGCATCGTTCCGGGGAACTCTTCATGATCAGGCTCGTCCTGGCGGCGTTCGCGCTGTGCGTCGCCCTCGTTTCCGCTCCCGTGGCCCGCGCCGCGGATGTCACCGGCGTGGCGTTCGTCCACGGCACCGGCAAGCAGACCGACGCCTACAACGACTACTGGCAGCCGACGATGGTCAATAACGTCCGCGCCGGGCTGGCCAATCCCGCCAACTACGTGGTCATCAACTGCGACTTCGACCAGTACATGTGGGACAGCCGCGCCGCCGGCTGCCTGGCCGACCAGCTCACCCAGTTCATCAACGCCAAGGGCATTACCCGCCTGATCGTGATCACCCATTCCAACGGCGGCAACATCGTGCGCTGGATGCTCTCCAACCCGACCTGGGACAGCCGCTATCCGGCGATCATCAGCCGGATCGTGCGGGTCAACGCGCTTGCGCCCTCCTCCGCCGGCACTCCGCTGGCGGACGCGGTGATCAACGGCAACGTGTTCGAGACCTCGCTCGGCTGGCTGCTGGGCTACAAGTCGGACGCGGTGCGCCAGCAGCAGGTGAGCTGGATGGCCTACTACAACGGCAACTACCTGTACGGCACCGGCGGGCGGCCTTCGCTGCCCCGGCAGTTCCGCAGCGTGGTCGGCACCGACGTGGAAACCGCGGTTTGGGATCCGGACAGCTACTGCGGCGGCTACACCCTCAACGTGGGGCTGGAACTCACGCAGGCCTGGCTGGACAGCTGCTCCGACGGCTTCCTCAATTGCAGCAGCCAGTCCGCCGCCGGCGCGGTGTGGTTCTACGACAAATCACGGATGGCCGGCAGCGAGCCGCTCAGCCACAACCAGAGCCGGCGCGCCTGCTTCGGCCTGGACACCATCCTCCGCAACGACATGAAGTGAGGGCCTGACGATGCGTTCGACTTTTCTACGCGCGGCGGTCACGGCCGCACTCACGATCCTGCTGGCGGCCCCTGCCTTCGCCGCGCAGCCATTGCTGCCTGCCGGCGGGCATGACCAGGTGCCGACTCGGCTGGTGACCCTGCCCGCTCCGGCCGGCACGTTCGAACGCCAGGCGGTCGCGTTCTCGTGGGCGCTCGATCCGGCGCTGGCGCTCTCGGCCAGCCCGCCATACCAGACCGAAAGCCGCGAATACTGGCTGACGGTGCAGGGACGCGAGCTGCAGCAGGGCGTGGCCTTGCCGATGTCGGCACCCAATGCGCTGGTGCGGGTGAGCCCCGCGGCCGGCGCGGCCGCCCTGCGTGCCGACGATATCCGGGTGGCGATGCAAGGCCGTCCGGTCGGCATTACCCGCAGCGCCGATGCGCAGGCCCTGCGCCAGGCCGGGATGGAGGCCAGCGCCGGCACCCAGGTGCTGCGTCTGGGAGCCGGCAGCGGGCCCGGGCGGGCCATCCTGCAGGCGCCGCGCGCGCAAGGGCGCTACGTGATCCACGTGTTCGAACCCGACAGCCCCGTCGTGCTGCGCGCCCGCGCCGAGCGCAGCCAGGCGCTGGCCGGCGAGCAGATGCGGGTGGCGATCGCGGCGACGTCCGGCGGCCGCCCGGGCGCGCTGCGCAGCAACGCGCTGC
>CAYYAT010000097.1:0-6599 GCA_964469595.1 uncultured Thermomonas sp. | reverse complement strand
GCCGCCCGGGAAGGCGACACAGGCGGGAAAGGCTCGCGGCGGATCCAGCCCGCACGCCGCGAGCCGGCCCACGCCCTCGAACAGGCTGGCCCGGTTCGCGCAGTAGCAGCAGCCGCCCTCTTCCAGCACCAGGGCGCGCACGCGCTTGGTCTGGGCCCTGGCGCAGCTGCGCTCCGGCTTTGTCAGGTGGTCAGCCGTCATGCGAGCAGGATCCGGATCGGATAGTGGTGCTCGACTTCGCGCTTCTTGATGCGGAACTCCTTCGTCTCGCGGCCCTTCACGTCGACGAACTGCACCTCGCCCGAGCGCAGGAACACCAGGAAGTCGAGGACATACTTCGTGCCGCCGGGCAGGTGCACCGGAACCTGGCGCAGCCAGAAGTGCACCTCCCCGGCCTGCCGCCTGACTTTCAGCTGCTCGTAGTAGCGGGCCTCCTTCTTCGAGTCGAAGCGGATGCCGTCCACCACGGTGATCGTGTTCCCATACTTCGCACGCTTCGTCGGCTCGGCCGGCGGTGGCGGTTCGGCCTGACCAGCGGTGCCAGTGCTCTTCAGGAACAGCGCGCGCATGCCCTCGGGCATGTCCTCGATGCGGTTGAAACGGAGGGAGCGATTGCTCACTGGCCAGGCCCGTCCATGAGCATGGCGCGCGCGCGCTTCTTAATCTCCTCCACGTCGGCCATGAACCGCGCCGTCGCGGTCGACAGGGCATCGCCGACCATCAGCAGTACCGCATGCTCCCGGCTCAACCCGCTGGGGTCACCGATTGGCGCGACGCTGGTCTGCGCCGGCACCGGCGCCGGCGCCGGCGCCGCGAGCTTCGCCGGCTTGGTGCCGGGCGCCGTCGGGAACGGCACCGGCTCCATGTGCTCCAGTTCGGGTTGGGGGCGCCATGTCGGTTCATGCCGACCATACCGTGTGTTGGGCTTGGCCTCGCCTTGGGCCACCAACTGCTCGCCATGCAGCGAGCGCAGGAGGCCGGCCACCGCAGCCGGCGTGATCTCGGCACACTGCTTAGGGTGGCCGACCGAGAGCGACGCGCTCGTCATGGCCTCGTGCACCTCAGCCGCGGTCTGGGCGCCGCCGATCTGCATGATGTGCAGGCACAGCTGGCGGTGATAGGCGCGCAGGGCGTCCGGGTTGATCATTTCCCCTTCTTTTCCGGCAATGGGCCGGCATAGTGCGTGATCGGGATCTGGCGCATGCCTTCGCGCCAAACGGTCTGCTCGGCAGGTGCGTAGAGCACCAGCGGGCGGAGGCCGTAGCCGAAGCACAGGTACCAGCCGGCCGCAGCAGTCGGTTCGGACGCCGGGTGCACCGGCAGCTCGAGGTGCTGGAGGGGCATCAGCTTTCCTCCAGCGCGCGCTGCACGTGGGCCAGTCGCTCGCGCACGCTCTGCGGCGCCGCCGCCGTCGCTACGACCTTCCCCTCCAGCAACCGCGACGCATCGATCGCCGGCGCTTCCTGAGACAGCAGGTGCTGGGCGACCTCCTCGTGCGCCAGCAGGCCGCCGGCGACGGCCTGGCGGAGGGCGGCGTCGCGCGCGTGGACATCGCGCCCGAGCGATGCGACGTAGCGCGCCGGCAGCCGGGCCGCGCGCGCCGCCTTCAGCGCCCTGCCGTAGGCCTCGACGAACGCCAGTCGGGCCGCCACCTTGTCGCCGGCGGCGAGTAGCGGTCTGCAGGCCTTCCAGGCCTCGGCCACCTCACCGGTCCAGACAACGGTGTTGTTCTCGTCCCACGCCGGCAGCGCAGCGGCCCAGGCCTCGTTCGGCGCCAGGTGCCCGTCGTCGATCCGCTCGAGGACCGCGGCCAGCGTGAGCCGGCCCTTGGTCTCGCGCCGGCAGGCCGTGAGCGCTGCCAGCACCGCCGGCAGCGGATAGCCGGCCAGATCCTCCGCCATCATCGCTGCGGCGACGCCGCTGATCTGGTCGCCCATGATCTCGGCCGTGGCCACGACTGCTTGCACCAGCTGCCGCAGGTGCTCATTGCTCGCCATCGTTCTTCCCCTTCCGCCGCTCGAGGATGCTCATCGCCTCGTCGGCGGCGCACGCGTTGGTCTGGGTGCGATCGAGCTGCCGCGCGCCGGTGTCGGTCACGGTGCGGCCGGTCGCCCACTGCGTCCGGTAGGCCTCGGCCCGGCTGAGCAGCGAACCCACGTCGTGGCAGGCCTTCACCACCCACGCCTCGTTCACGCAGCGGACGTACCAGGCAGCCACCTCCGGCGCCTCGGCGCGCCCGATGCGCTTCACGAAGTCCTTCATCTGGGAGCTGACCTTCTCGTTCCGCACCGGCTGCACCTGGTAGCGCTCGGCATAGGCGGTCCGGTATGCGGCCCAGGTGGCCCTGCAGGCGGCCTGAAGTTCGGCTTCGAGCTCCGCCTTCGAGCGCGCCGCCGGCGGCGGCGCTACTGGCGGTTCTTCTGGAGGTTCAATGGAGGTTAATTGACGGTTAGGCGGCACCTGGTGCAGGGGGTCCTGCACCTCCTGCAGCCCTGGACCGGCACCACGTGCAGCCCCCCCTGCATCCTGTTCACCCCCTGCATTTGGTGCAGGGGGTGAACCAGCTGCACCCCCTGCATCTGCTGCACCCCCTGCATCGGGTGCAGCCCCTGCGGCGGCTTTGGGGGCCCGCCGCCGGCCAGTGTCGGTTGCCGGCGTGTACGCCCCGGGGGTGACCTTGAACACGGAACTGCTGTTGAAGCGCCGCTCGCGCGCGATCAAGCCAACCGCGACGAGGTGGTCGATCGCCGTGCGCACCGCGCGCTCGGACATGCAGCAGCGCTTGGCGACAGTGCCGACGGCCGGCCAGCAGACGCCCTCGTCGTTGGCCTGGTCTGCCAGCGAGATCAGCACCACCTTCTGGGTGACGCTCAAGCCCTGCAGCTTCCAGCATTCGGCGGTGATGATCGTGGACATGCTACGGGCACCCCATCAGCTGCACGGCTGTGCCTGGCAGCGCCTCGGGCAGGCTGAACTGCGCACGCATGCCCGGCGCGACCTGGTGCTGCTGCCGCGGCGCCGCGTTGAGCTGTTCCAGGGCGGCGGCTATCCGGGCGAGCACCAGCGCATGCTGTTCGTTGGCCTGGGCGAGCTGCTCCAGCAGCTGCTCACGGCGTTCCTCGGTCGGCACCCGGCGCACCTCGTAGCCGAGGTCGGCGGCCATGGCCAGGAACAGCTGGTGTCGGCCGAAGCGCTTCATCAGCGCCCAGAGCTCGCCTATCTTGAAGAACTCGGCCTTGTTCGGGTTCATGCAGCTGTTGAACTTCGCGACGGCGCTCTCCCAGGTGGTGAGCTTGTCCTTGTCCCAGAAGCCCTCGTCGAGCAGGAACTGCACCATCTCGTTTCGGGTGCGTGCGTCGACGTCCAGGGTCTGCTTCAGGGCCGCGAATGCGCTTCGCAGCCACGCCTCATCGGTCCACGGCATGGTGGGTGCCTCGTTTCAGGTGGGTAGGTGCCCGCGGCCGTGCGTGCACGGCTGGTCCGAAAGCACGGGCCAGGTCTCGGCCGGCCGCCGGTGGCAGAATCGGGCTACATGAACGATGGGAGGGATGCCCGATGGAGTACGAACAGCTGCAGCGCCTGCACGCTGACCTGGACGTACGGATCGCCTCGCTGCGGGTGATGGTAGCGACGATCATTGGCAATCATCCGCAGCCCGAACAGGCGCTGGCGCCTCTTGAGCACGTCGCGGCGCACTGCGCCACGCTCCTAGACGACGCAGCAGACGTGCCGCCCATCCAGCGCGCGCGGGCGCAGGCCTACGTGGCCGAGCTTCAGGAGCTGAAGCGGCTACTGGCGCGGACCAGGAATGCCCGGGCCGGCATAGTTGCTCGCCGCGCAGCGCGGTCACGTCGACAACAAGAACAGGACCACGATCTGGACCGCTGACGGTTGTCTGGCTGCGCGTGGCCCGGCCTACATCGGCCTGCAACCGCTGCACCTGCTGCTGCAGCGCGCGGTTCTGCCGCTCCACGGCGCCGAGCCGGCGCAGGATGGCTGCGGCCAGCGTCGGGTTCTTGATGTCGGGCGCGCTCGGCGGCTTGCTCATGCTGCACCGCCGGCTGAATAGGTGGCGTTCTCCCAGTAGGCTTGGTGGTCCGACCCAACCACACCCACGAAGGAGAACACCATGGAAAAGCAGGTAGATGCGAGCGAGTTCGCACGTACGGTCGTCTTGGAACTGGCGGTCGCGGTGCTCATCGCAGAACACCCCCAGCGTGAAGCCATCCAACAACGGATCCGATCGCAAGTGCAGCAAGCAGTGGCCAGCGCAACGCAGCTAAGCGACGAGCGGCGCGGCGAACTCGCGCGTGCATCGGAGGCCGCTCTGCGAGATATCGGCCTATGACCTCGGCCTGGGCCGTCCGCAGGCTTCGGACGGTCAGCTGATAGGTCTCGTCGGCCGCCGCGCTGAGGGCTTCCTTGGCGCGGCGCTGCCGCACCTCATTTTCCAGCGCGCGCACGCGCCGGCGCAGCGCGCGCAGCTCCGCCTGCAACCGCCGGCCTCCGCCGGCCCTCTTCCGAGGATTGCCGAGGGTGCGCCTGGCCATCAGGCTCCCTCCACCGGGACGATCCGCTCGGCATCCGGATCCGGCTCGCCGAGCGGCGCCGGTGCTGGCGCCGGCCTCACGCCCTCGAACACGTCCAGGGCTTCGATCAGCTGCTGCAGGCTGGTGACCGTCGGATTGGTGATCTGCCCGTGCGCCAGCTTCGTCAGCCACGAGTAGCTGATCTGGTCGTTCTGGCGGGCGAGCTCCGCGTACTGGCCTTCGTGTCGACGAAGGCGCCCCACGGTCTTTTGCAGAAGGGTGTCGGCATCCATGCCAGCAGATATAGCAAACTTTTGCTCAATTCAAAAGAAATACTTTGCTCGCCCCTATCAATATTCTGCTCACATGAGCAGTGATTCAAACCTGGTCCTCGCCGAGAACGTGAGGCGCCTCATGGAGGCCAGCGGGGATTCCCAGGGGAAGGTCGCCAAGCGCGGCGGCCTATCGCAACGGAACGTCGGCAATGTGGTGACCTACGGGACATCCCATACGACCTCGCCTACGGTCCGCACCGTGGATGGGCTGGCGAAAGCCTTCGGCATTGCTCCGTGGCTGCTCTTCATGCCGGGCATTCCTTTGGAGCTGCTGCAGTCGACCCAGTTGCAGGAGCTGATCGAGAAGTACATCGCGACGGCCGAACTGGGCCGGCGTAACATCGATCGTGTCGCGGACTTGGAAGTTCGGTACGCCAGTACGGAATTGGAGCACGCCAAGCAGGCCGGCTAGGCCTGGAACACATGGAGGGCTTATGTGGCGCTGGATCGCGCAATTCGCTTGCTGGATATGGATCCTTGCCGCGCTTTTCGCGACGAGGATGGGCGAGTGGTCGCCGAGCATCTTGGGTATCTGCTTCGGATTTCTGGTGTCCTCGATCATCGGCTTGCCGGCCAAGCGACCATCCGGGGTGCCTCCTCCGCTGCCAGGACCCGACAACTGGTGGAAGCGAACGTTCAGCCTCCGCCGATGGCCGTGGTTCGTGATCCCGGCCGTCTTCATCTTCTTTATCTTGGTGCTGAAGCTGGGACTGGCTGGCCATGCCGAGGCTCTACGCCAACCGAGCCCCCACGCCAGCCGCGCTCCTTTCCCATCAAGCCAGTTCGTGGAATACGACTCGGCGTTGGCAAAGAGCCTGGGGTATCAACTTCCTGCAGCCACGGGACTTCAGGTTCCCTCTGCAGCCGTCTGGGAAGCACGCCAGAGGATGTTCCTCTCGCTTCCGGAGAACTCCCACATCACCCGCTCCGACGCCACGTTTGCGTCGTGGGAAAAGGCGATGAATGACGCCCATCAGGATGCACTGCGCCGCAACCTGCTGCTCGACGACTACCAGTTGATGGAAGCAGGCCGGGATCGCATGAGGTAGTCGAGTCTGCATTAAGCAAACTTTTGCTTGACAGGTTCATTTTTAAGCAATACTTTGCGAGCCATCCCATCCGGATGGCTCTCGCATGTCGCTTCTGTCCACCTCGCTGTACCTCGCAGTCGGCGCCGTCGCAGCGGTAGCGGCCGGCACCATCCCCTCCCTCGGTGAGCCGGCGGCCGACGAGCCGGTGGCGGTTCGCGCCCCGGCCGGCCTGGTCATCACCAGCCCGCGCATCTGCGCCGCCCTGGCCGTCTACCGTTTCGCGGACCACGACGACTGGGGCCTACGCGGCACCATCGCCATGGCCACGCTCAACGGCTTCCGCGATGCCGGCGCGGTGCCGGACTGCGCCGCCGGCGTCACCGCCGTCGCACAGACGCTGGAGGATGACGCCAGCCAGCGACGCTGGCAGGCCGCGCTGGACGCCGTCGATGCGGTGACCAGCGGCGATTTCTCGATTTCCCCCGACGCTTGCGCCCGGGCCAACACGATCATCCCCCTGTCGATCGTGCCGGCCTCCCCTCCGGATGCCGCTCCCCCTGCGGCGGCCCGGGCGCAATGCGTCATCTACGACCTGGCCTTCGTCGAGGTGCGCCCATGAGCGCGCCGACCCTCCAGCTGTACGTCGAGAAGCAGGCGCTGGTGATCGGCGGCTTGGACGGATCGGTGGTCTACCTGACGCCGGG
>CAYYAT010000096.1:0-6629 GCA_964469595.1 uncultured Thermomonas sp. | reverse complement strand
AGCTCGGCGCCCATGCCGCCGCCGATCACCAGCGGCACCGCGCCGAACAGCGCGGCGAAGGTGGTCATCAGGATCGGCCGCAGGCGCAGCCGCGCCGCCTGCAGGATCGACTGCTCCGGCGACAGCCCCTGCGTGCGCTCGGCTTCCAGCGCGAAGTCCACCATCAGGATCGCGTTCTTCTGCACGATCCCGATCAGCAGGATGATGCCGATGATGGCGATCACGGTCAGGTCGTTGCCGGTCAGCATCAGCGCCAGCAGCGCGCCGATCCCGGCCGAGGGCAGGGTGGAGAGGATCGTGACCGGGTGGATGTAGCTCTCGTAGAGCACGCCGAGCACGATGTACATGGTCGCCACCGCCGCCAGCAGCAGCCACAGCTGGTTCGACAGCGCGGCCTGGAACGCGCTGGCCGCGCCCTGGAACTTCAGGGTCACCGAGGCCGGCAGGCGCGCGTCCTGCGCCGCCTGCTGGATCGCTGCCACGCCCTGGCCCAGCGACACCCCGCTGGCGAGGTCGAACGAGAACAGGGTGGCCGGGAACTGGCCGAGGTGGTCGATCGCCAGCGGCGTGCTGCGCTGTTCGATCCGCGCCACCGCCGCCAGCGGCACCGCCTGGCCGTTGCCGGCGGGCAGGTAGATGGCGTCGAACGCGCGCAGCCCTTCCGGCCGCGGCACGCCGTCGGCATCGGCATGGCCCTGCGCCAGCACCACGCGGTACTGCGCCGACTGGGTGAAGATGGTCGAGACCAGGCGCTGGCCGAAGGCGTCGTACAGCGCGCTGTCGATCGCCGCCATGCCGATGCCCAGGCGCGCGGCGGCGTCGCGGTCCACCGCCACGTAGGCCTGCAGGCCCTGGTCCTGCAGGTCGTCGGTGACGCCGCGCAGCTGCGGCAGCGTCCGCAGCCGCGGCTGCAGCGCGCGCACCGCCTGCGCCAGCGCCTCCTGGCTGGTGGCCGAGACGCTGAACTGGTACGGGTAGCGCCCGCTGATGTCATCGATCGACAGATCCTGCACCGGCTGGAAGTAGGCCGCGATGCCCGCCACCTGCGCCGCCTGCCGTTCCAGTCGTTCGATCACCGGCTGCACCCGCAGCCCGCGCTGCGCCAGCGGCTTCAGGCTCACCAGCAGGCGGCCGCTGTTCATCGTGGTGTTGACCCCGTCGATGCCGGCCACCGCCGACACGCTCTCCACCGCCGGGTCGCGCAGCAGCGCCTGCGCCAGCGCGGTCTGGCGCTGGCGCATGGCGGCGAACGACACGTCCTGCGGCGCGGCGGTGGTGACCTGCACCAGCCCGGTGTCCTGCACCGGGAAGAAGCCCTTGGGCACCAGCACGTACAGCAGCAGGGTCAGCAGCAACGTCACCCCGGCGACGCCCAGCGCCTGCCGCTGGCGGACCAGCACCCACACCAGCGCCGCGTGGTAGCGGTCGGCCAGGCGCTCGAACAGCCGCCCGCTGGCGTGGAAGAAACGGCCCTGGCGCTGTTCGGGCACGTGCCGCAGCAGGCGCGCGCTGAGCATCGGGGTGAAGCTCAGCGACACCGCCGCCGAGATCAGGATCGCCACCGCCAGGGTCACCGCGAACTCGCGGAACAGCCGGCCCACCACGTCGCCCATGAACAGCAGCGGGATCAGCACCGCGATCAGCGAGAAGGTGAGCGAGATGATGGTGAAGCCGATCTGCCCGGCGCCCTTCAGCGCGGCCGCCAGCGGCGGGTCGCCGGCCTCGATGTAGCGCGCGATGTTCTCGATCATCACGATCGCGTCGTCCACCACGAAGCCGGTGGCGATGGTCAGCGCCATCAGGGTCAGGGTGTTGATCGAGAAGCCCAGCAGGTACATCGCGCCGAACGTGCCCACCAGCGCCAGCGGCACCGCGGTGGCCGGGATGAAGGTGGCGCGCGCGCTGCGCAGGAACACGAAGATCACCGCCACCACCAGCACCACCGCCAGCAGCAGCTCGAACTGTACGTCCGCGATCGCGGCGCGGATGGTGGTGGTGCGGTCGGACAGCACCTGCAGCCGCGCGGCGGCCGGCAGCTGCGCCTGCATGTCGGGCAGCAGCGTGTGGATCGCGTCCACTACCGCGATCACGTTCGCGCCCGGCTGGCGCTGCACGTTGACCACGATGCCGGGGCGGCCGTTGACGCTGGCGGCCTGCCAGGCGTTCTCCGGGCCGCTGCCGATGCTGGCCACGTCGCCCAGCCGCACCGGCGCGCCGTTGGCATAGCCCACCACCAGCGCGCGGTACTGGTCCACGCTCTGCAGCTGGTCGTTGGCGTCGATGCTGAAGCTCTGGTGGGTGCCGTCGATGCTGCCCTTCGGGGCGTTCACGTTGGCCGCCGCCAGCGCGCTGCGGATGCCGTCGAGGGTCAGCCCCAGCGCCGCCAGCTGGCCGCCGTTGACGGTGACCCGGATCGCCGGCTTGTGCCCGCCGGAAAGCGTCACCAGGCCCACCCCCGGCACCTGCGAGAGCTTCTGCGACAGGCGGGTGTCGGCAAGGTCGTACAGGCGGGTCAACGGCAGGGTGTCGGAGGTCAGCCCGAGCGTGATCACCGGGGCATCGGCCGGGTTCACCTTCGCGTACAGCGGCGGCTGCGGCAGGTCGCTCGGGAGGAAATTGCCGGCCGCGTTGATCGCCGCCTGCACCTCCTGCTCGGCCACGTCCAGAGGCAGCGCGAGGTCGAAGCGCAGGGTCACCACCGACGCGCCGCCGGAACTGACCGACCACATCTGCGCCAGCCCCGGCATCTGCCCGAACTGGCGCTCCAGCGGTGCGGTGACCGCCGAGGTCATCACCTCCGGGCTGGCGCCGGGGTACAGGGTGGTGACCTGGATGGTGGGGTAGTCCACCTCCGGCAGCGCCGCCTCCGGCAGCAGCCGGTAGCCGACGAAGCCAGCCACCAGCACCGCCACCATCAGCAGGGTGGTGGCGATCGGGCGCAGGATGAACACCCGCGACGGGCTGGGGCGGTCGGCCTCCGGGTCGGGTGGCGCCTCCGCCGGTTCGCGATGTTCCTGCATCAGCCTGCTCCGCCGTGCCTGCGCGGCGCGTGCCCGGGCGCGGACGCGCCGTTGCCATTGCCGGACTGGGCCTGCACCACCTTCACCGGGGCGCCGTCACGCAGTCGGTCCAGGCCGTCGGTGACCACCTGCTCGCCCGCCTTCAGCCCGCTGGTGATGCGGGTGGCATCGCCCAGGGTGCCGCCGGTAGCGACCTTGCGCAGCGCCACCTTGCCGGCGTTGCCGATCACGTAGACGTAGGTGCCGGGCGCGCCCACCGCCACCGCGGTGGTCGGCACCAGCAGCGCGTCGGGGATGGTGCGCACCAGCACCCGCACGTTCACGAAGGCGTTCGGATACAGCGCCAGGTCGCGGTTGCCGAACTCGGCGCGGAAGGCGAGGGTACCGGTGGCGGTATTGATCTGGTTGTCCGCGGCCAGCAGGCGGCCGGTATCGAGCAGGCGGGTGTTGCCGCCGTCCCAGGCCTGCACGGTGACCGCCTGCCCGGCCTGCAGCTGTTCGATCAGCGCGCTGGCCTGCTGCTGCGGCAGGGCGAAGGTCACCTGCACCGGCTGCACCTGCGCGATCACCGCGATCGGGGTGGCGGTGCTGGTGCCGCTGGTGGCGCCATTGCCCCCGCCGACCGCGCCGGAGGTGTTGACCAGGTTGCCGGCATCCACCGGGCGCAGGCCGACGATCCCCGCCACCGGCGCGGTGATCCGGGTCCAGCCCAGCTGCAGCTGGGCGTTCGCCAGGCTGGCCTGGTTCGCCTTCAGGGTGGCCTGCAGCTGCGCCACCGTGGTGCGCTGGTCGGCCACCTGCTGCTCGGCGATCGAGTCCTGGTTGAGCAGGCTTTCGTAGCGGGCCAGGTCGCGCTGCGCGCCGGCCAGCTGGGCCTGGGTCTGCGCCACCTGCGCCTGCGCCTGCTGCACCGCCACTTCGAACGGCCGCGGGTCGATCCGCGCCAGCACCTGCCCGGCCTGCACCGCCTGCCCCTGCCGGTAGTCCACGCTCTGCAGCAGGCCGGACACCCGCGGCATCACGTTCACCAGCGCGCGCGGGGTGACCGTGCCGATCGCGCCCACCCACACCGGCATCGGCTGCACCTTCGCCACCGAGGCGGTCACCGCCTGCGGCCCCTGCATCCCGCCGCGCCCGCCCGGCCCGCCGCCGGACGGGCCTTGGTCCGCGCCGCCGCCGCGATGGCAGGCGACCAGGGCAAGGCTGGCGGACAGGGCGATCCACAGCGGCATCGCCGCGCGCCGCGCGGCCGGGTGGCCGCGGCGGGCCGGCGGAAGGGGGAGGGTCTGGCGGGCCATGCGGGTCGGTTGCCTCATGCGGAAGGGGCGCGGCGATATCCTGCGGCGGGATCGCCCGGATGCGCGATCCAACACCGCAACGCGTTTGCAAGGCGTGAGGTTGACGCGGGGTGGGGTGCGCGCTGCCGCATCAAGCGCGGGGGCTTTGACACTCCACGGCATGGGTGTTGCTACCGGCGCCCGACGACCATCAGTGATCGCGGTAGTGAAGCGGAAGCGAAGCGTCGATCGATCGCGTGGACAGGCCAAGTGGCAGGCCAGAAACGAAAAGCCCCGCATCGGCTGGAACCGGTGCAGGGCTTGCGTTTGAACGTGGTGGCCGGGGAGGGAATCGAACCCCCGACACGGGGATTTTCAATCCCCTGCTCTACCAACTGAGCTACCCGGCCATGGGCGTGCGAGCCGCGCATGATACGGGGTGAGCCCGCCCGCGGCAAGCTGTCCCCAGTGTGAACATGGGCAGGGCGCGCGCGACTGGCTAAGCTTGGGTTGCACCAGGCGCGCGGATGATGCCTGCAGGCCACCACGGAGTCGTGCGATGAACGCCATCACTGCCAAGTCCCTGCCCGTTGCCATGATCGCCGCGCTGGCGGTGTCCGGCTGCGCCAGCGCACGGATCGACGATGGCCAGCGCCTGGCGCTGTACCAGGCGCATGCCGGCGCGCCGGTGTCGCAGGTGCGCTACTACGATCCGATCGGCTGGGAGCGGGTGGATGGCCAGCACGTGGCGCTGCAGATGCGCCCGAACGAGACCTGGCTGCTGACGCTCTCGGGGCCTTGCCTGGACTGGGGCGGCGGGTCGCCGTTCCTGAAGGTGGTATCCACCGACGGCATGACCCTGTCCACGTTCGACCGGGTGCAGGTGCCCGGCGGGCCGATGAGCTGCCAGATCCGCGAGATCCGCCCGCTCGACACCAAGGCGGTGCGCGCGGCGGAGAACGCGTTGCGCGCGCAGGCGAGGGCTCAGGCCTCCGGCACGTAGCCGGCGGGCTTGTCGGCGCCGCCGCCGAACAGGAACTTGGCCATCTCGCCTTCGAGGAAGGCGCGGTGCTGCGGGTTCAGCGGCGACAGCCGGTTCTCGTTGATCAGCATGGTCTGGTGCGCCAGCCAGCGCTGCCAGGCCGGCTTGCCGACGCTGTCGAACACGCGCTTGCCGAGTTCGCCGGGCCACGGCGGGAAGTCCAGGCCGTCGGTGTCGATGCCGTCCACCACGCAATGCACTCGGCGGGTCATGCGGTTTGCTCCTGCAGCAGTTTGCGAATGGGGGCGGGCAGGCCGATCGTGGAAAGCTCCGCGCGGCGCGCCCAGCGCAGGCCGTCATTATCGGCGATACGCGGCGGCGTGCCGCCGATGCGCACGCGCAGCGGGTGCAGGCGCAGGCGGTAGTGGCTGAAGGCGTGCTCGATCGGCGCCAGCGGCTGCGCCGCGGCGGGATCGCCGCGCAGGTGGTCGCGGAGCCAGGCATGCGCCTGCGCGGCATCTTCCAGCTGCGGCAGCGACCACAGCCCGGCCCACACCCCGGTGGGTGGGCGCCGCTGCAGCAGCACGCGGCCCTCGCCATCCTCGGCCAGCAGCACGTATGCCTGCCGCTGCGGCAGCGGTTTGCCCGGCTTGGGCGCGGGCAGGGCTTGCACGCGGCCCTCGCGGCGCGCGATGCAAACGTCCTGCAAGGGGCAGATCGCGCAGGCGGGATTGGCGCGGGTGCACAGGGTGGCGCCGAAATCCATCTGCGCCTGGGTCCAGTCGGCCAGCCGCGTGGGCGGCAGCAGGGTTTCGGCAATCGCCCACAGGCGCTTCTCCACCGCCGGCTGGCCCGGCCAGCCTTCGATGTCGAACACCCGGCACAGCACGCGCTTGACGTTGCCGTCGAGGATTGGGGCACGTTCGTCCCAGGCCTGCGCGAGGATCGCGCCGGCGGTGCTGCGGCCGATCCCGGGCAGCGCCATGAGGGCTTGCAGATCGCGCGGCAGCTCGCCGCCGTGGCGCTCCAGGCACAGTTGCGCGGCGGCATGCAGGTGGCGGGCGCGGGCGTAGTAGCCGAGGCCCGACCACAGCGCGAGGACATCATCCTGCGGCGCGCGCGCCAGCGCCGGTAGGTCGGGTAGGGCGGCGACGAAGCGCTCGAAATAGCCCGCCACCACCGACACCTGGGTCTGCTGCAGCATGATCTCGCTCAGCCACACCCGGTACGGCGTGCGCGGATGCTGCCAGGGCAGGTCGTGGCGGCCGTGGCGGTCGAACCACGCCAGCAGGCGCGTGGTGATGTCGGGCGTGGTGTGCGCGGTGCTGGGCTACCTGATCGGCATCGTCT
>CAYYAT010000095.1:0-6644 GCA_964469595.1 uncultured Thermomonas sp. | reverse complement strand
GGCGCCAGTTCCGCCGCCAGCGCGCGCACCAGCCCCTCCACCGCCGCCTTGGCCATCGCGATGGAGGCGTGCAGCGCAAACCCGCGGCCGGCAGCCACCGAGGAGAACAGCACCACCGAGGCGCGCCCGCCGGGCGAGGCGCGCAGGGCCGGCAAGGCCGCCTGCACCGCCAGCGCGGCCGCCGCCGCGTTGAGCTGGAAGTCGCGCTGGAAATCCGCCGCGGTCAGGCGTGCGAACGGCTTGAGGTTGATGCTGCCCACCGCATACGCCAGCCCGGACAGCGGTGTGCCGGCCTCGGCCGCCACCTGCGCGAAGGCGTCCTCGGCGGTGACATCCACCGCGCTGAAGCCGGCCCCCAGCGCCGTGGCCAGCGCCTGCAACCGCGGCGCGTCGCGCGCCACCAGATGCAGCGGATGCCCTGCCGCGGCCAGGTGCCGCGCCAGGCATGCACCGACGCCGCCGGTGGCGCCGTACACCAGGATCTTCCCGTTCGTCCCCACTGCGTCCATCGCGTCCTCGCCGCACCATCATTTGCAGATGACTGCAGTACGTGCGCCGCGGCGCGACGGATGCGGTGCGGATGCATCCACCGCCGTGCGGCCAGCGTAATCACAGGTGTCCTTCGCACCTCCATGGCCACCCCATGCGCCTGCTCGCCGCTTCGCTGCTCCCGCTCCTGCTCGCCATCGCGGCCACCGGCTGCGCCCGCGCCGCCACTCCGATCAAGCCGGTGGATCAGGTCGATCTGCCCCGCTACATGGGCCGCTGGTACGTGGTGGGCATCATCCCGACCCGGCTGGAGCGCGGCAACCACAACCCGGTGGAAACCTACCGCCTCGACCGCAATGGCAACGTCTGCACCTGGTACCGCTACCGCCCGGACCGGTTCGACGCCCCGGTGAAGCTGCTGCATTCGACCGGCCTGGTGGTGCCGGGAACCGGCACTGCGGAATGGAAGGTGCGCTTCTTCGGCCTGTTCAAGGCCCAGTACAAGGTGGGCTGGCTGGCGCCGGACTACGGCCAGGTGCTGATCGTGCGCGATGCCCGCGATTACCTGTGGTACATGGCGCGCTCGCCGCAGGTCAGCGAGGCCGACTGGCAGGCGATGCTGGGACGCGCCCGCGCGATGGGCTATGACCCGGCGCTGATCCAGCGCGTGCCGCAGCGCTGGCCGGAACGCGGCGAAGGCAGCGATGTCTTCCACGGTGAATGCGAATAAGTCCGCGCCTGCCGCCGGCCGTGCCAGCGCCGCCACGACGCACGGGATGATCGATCCTGCATGACCTGCCTGCGGCTGATTCTCGGCGACCAGCTGAACCCGCATCACCCCTGGTTCGACGCGGTGCGCGAGGATGTCCTGTACGTGCTGATGGAAGTGCGGCAGGAAACCGATTACGTCCTGCACCACGCGCAGAAGATCCTCGCCATCTTCGCCGCCATGCGCCGTTTCGCCGACCGCCTGCACGCGGCCGGCCACCGGGTTGAATACCTGCGGATCGACGATCCCGCCCACCTGCCGTCGCTGACCGCCAACCTGGACCGGCTGATCGCCCTGCACGGCGCCACCGCGTTCGAATACCAGGAACCGGACGAATGGCGGCTGGACGCGCAGCTGCGCGAGTACGCCGCGCGCCTGGCGATCCCGGCGCGCGGCGTGGACAGCCGGCACTTCCTCGCGGAGCGCGATGCCGTGGCGCGCTTCTTCGGCAGCCGCAAGCACTGGACGATGGAGCTGTTCTACCGCCACATGCGGCAGCGCCATGGCGTGCTGCTGGAGCCCGATGGCAGCCCGCTGGGCGGGCGCTGGAACTTCGATGCCGAGAACCGCAAGCCCTGGCGCGGGGACCCGCCGGAGCCGCCGGACCTGCGGCCGGTGCATGACCACCGTGCCCTGTGGACGAGCATCGAAGCCGCCGGAGTCGCCAGCTTCGGCGATCCGTCGGCGGGCGCGTTCCGCTGGCCGATCGACCGCGACGAAGCGCTGGGCCAGCTCGAGGCCTTCGTCGAGCACGCGCTGCCGCATTTCGGCGACTACCAGGACGCCCTGAGCAGCCGCGCCCAGCGGTTGTTCCACTCGCTGCTGTCGTTCGCGCTGAACGTGAAGATGCTCTCGCCGGCGGAGGTGATCGCGCGGGTCGAGGCCGAGGGCCGCGCCGGACGCGCGCCGCTGGCAGCGGTGGAGGGCTACATCCGCCAGATCCTGGGCTGGCGCGAATACGTGCGCGGCGTGTACTGGGCGCGGATGCCCGGCTACGCGGCCAGCAATGCGTTCGGACACACGCGTCCGCTGCCGCGCTGGTTCTGGAACGGCGACACCCGCATGGCCTGCGTGCGCAGTGCGATCGGGCAATCGCTGGCGCACGCCCACGCCCACCACATCCAGCGGCTGATGGTGATCGGCAACTTCGCCCTGCTGGCCGGGCTGGACCCGCAGGCGTTGCACCGCTGGTACCTCGGCATCTACATCGATGCATTCGAATGGGTGGAACTGCCGAACACGGTGGGCATGAGCCAGTTCGCGGACGGCGGCCTGCTGGCGACCAAGCCCTACGTGTCGGCCGCGGCCTACCTGCACCGGATGGGCGACCACTGCCGGCACTGCCATTACCGCCGCGACCTCGCCACCGGCCCGCGCGGTTGCCCGTTCAATGCCCTGTACTGGGATTTCCTCGACCGCCACCACGCGCGCCTGGCGGGCAACCCGCGGTTGGCCATGCCCTACCGGCAGCTGGCGCGGATGCCGGCCGAGCGCCGCCAGGCGCTCGCCGCCCGGGCCGGCCAGCTGTTGGACCGGCTCGACGAGGCGTGAGCCCGGCGCGCATCCAAGCCTTCGCCTGTGGCGTAAGCACCCACGTCGCACATCCTTTCCCCTCTCCCCTCTCCCCAGCGAGCCCGGCCATGTCGCATCCCCTGCGCGAACCCGTTCCCCTCCAGTGTCTGTCCACCCAGCCGGCATCGCAGCGCGTGCGCGAGCGCCTGCGCGCGGCCGGCATCCGCTTCCACGCCAACGACAACATCGCCGACTACCTGCACCCGGGCGAGCTGGAGGAGATCGAGCGCGAAGTCGCCGCGCGCGCGCAGGAGATGCTGCGCGCGCTGGTAATCGACGTGGAGCACGACCACAACACCCGCGACACCGGCCGCCGGCTGGCCAAGATGTTCGTGCGCGAGCTGTTCTCCGGCCGCTACCAGCAGGCGCCGGCGGTGACCGAGTTCCCCAACGCCGAGCGCCTGAACGAGCTGATGATCGTCGGACCGCTGCGCGTGCGCAGCGCCTGCTCGCACCACCTGTGCCCGATCATGGGCCGGGTCTGGGTGGGCGTGCTACCGAACGCCGATTCCAACCTGATCGGCCTGTCCAAGTACGCGCGCCTGATCGACTGGATCATGAGCCGCCCGCAGATCCAGGAGGAGGCGGTCAGCCAGATCGCCGACCTGCTGGAACGCCGGCTCAAGCCGGACGGCATCGCGGTGGTGATGGAGGCCGACCACTACTGCATGCACTGGCGCGGGGTGAAAGACGACGAGTCCAGGATGATCAACAGCGTGATGCGTGGCCGCTTCCTCAGCGATCCGTCGCTGCGCAGAGAGTTCCTGTCGCTGCGCCGCGGCGGCGGCGACTGAACCAAGGTCGCGGCACGGCAAACGAAAAGGCCCGCCTGTGCGCGGGCCTTTCGCATTCCCGAGGCAACCCAGGCCGCGCCAAGGGAGGGTGCGGCGCGGCGGCGGCTTACAGCCCCACCATCGGCTGCAGCTTGCGCGCCAGCCAGCCGCGGAACTCCAGCGGGCCATCGAGCGCGGCCACGCAGATACAGGGCACCCCCGGTGAGGTCACCGGCTGGTGCTCCACGTCGCTGTCGAGGTCGGCCATGTCGCCGGGGCCGAAATGGCCCAGTTCGTCGTCGTAGGCGCCCTTCAGGATCTGGGTCAGTTCGCTGCCGCGGTGGCTGTGCACCGGCATGCTCTTGCCTGGCGCGATCTTGAGCAGGATCAGGGTGTCGCCGCTGGCCTTGGGCGCGCGAATCATGTGCACGCCCGGTGCGACCCAGCGCCAGCGCAGCGCCTTGAAGCTCTTGCCGAAGTACGGCTGCAGCGGGCGTGGCAGAGCGTCCACCGGCGGCCGCGGCGGAGGCGTATCCGCCGCCGGCCGGGCCGGCGGCAGCGGCTGCTGCAGCCGCGCCAGGATGTCGGCGCGCAGGCGCTCGCCGCGGGCGAGGTCTTCCGCGGCCGGCTGCTGCTGCGCGAGCAGGCTGCCGCCCACGCGCTCGGCATCCGCCAGTTGGCGGCGGCAATAGGCGCAGCCTTCCAGATGGGTGTCGGCAACCGCCGCCATCTCCGGCGACAGCGCGCCGGCGGCATGGCTGACCAGGGTGGCCGGGTCGAGGTGATGGCGCGGGATCATGCGTCCCCCTGCACGCCGGCCTGCAGGCGCTGGAACGCCCGCCGGATCGAGGATTTCACGGTGCCCAGCGGCATCCCGAGCTCGTCGGAGATCTGCTGGTGGGATTTGGCTTCGAAGTACGACATGCGGATCAGGCGGGCCTGGATCGCCGACAGGCGGTCGATCCGTTCGTTGAGGTCGGCGTGCGCGGCAAAGCTCTCGGCCGAGGAGAACCCGGGATCTTCGGTTTCCTCCTCGCAGTCCAGCGCCGGCTCGACGTCCACCGCGATCCAGTGGTTCTCGCGCCGCAGGCGGTCGATGTGGAGGTTGCGCGCGATCCGGAACAGCCAGGTGGACAGCGTGCTGCGTCCGGCATCGTAGGTGTCGGCGCGCTGCCACAGGCGCAGCAGGGCCTCCTGCGCCAGTTCCTCGGCCACCGCCTCCGGTGCCCCGAGCCCGCGCAGATAGAGCCGCACGCGCGGGGCGAAGTGGTCGTAGATGCGCATGAAGCAATCCTGGTCACGCCGCCGCGCGACCGCCTGCATTTGCCCAGACCAGTAGCCCGGCTCGCCGGGTCTTGCATCGCTGATCGACATGACTCTTGCCGCCTCGAAAGGCGACAGGTCTCCGGAATTGGGGTTGACGCGCATGGTAGGGCAATTGCCGGCCGAGGGGAGTCATCGAGTCCTACGCAGGCCCGCCGGGTTTGGATGCGGCATCGAAATAGAAAGACGCCCGCTGCATCCGTTGCCGGAAAAGTCGCGTAAACAGGGCATTCCCAACGGATGCCCGCGATGCCCCAGGACCCGGCGACCCGATCCCAGCCCACCGCCATGCCCGTGACCGGCATCCACTGGCTGCGCCAGTGGTTCGACAGTGCCGCGGTATCCACGGTGGACGCGGCCGCTGCGGACCGGGTGGACTGGCTGCGGGTCCTGCCCTTCGTGCTGCTGCACCTCGGCTGCCTGGCCGTGATCTGGGTCGGCGTATCCCCCATCGCCGTGACCGTCGCCGCCCTGCTGTACGCGGTCCGCATGTTTGCGATCACCGGCTTCTACCATCGCTATTTCTCGCACCGTGCTTTTCGCACCTCGCGCGCCATGCAGTTCGTGTTCGCGCTGGTGGGCGCGGCCAGCGTGCAGCGCGGCCCGCTATGGTGGGCCGCCCATCATCGCCATCACCACCGCCATTCCGATACGCCGCACGACCCGCATTCGCCGCGCCACGGCTTCTGGCGCAGCCACATGGGCTGGTTCCTGACCCGCGGCGCGTTCGCCACCGACCTCAGCCGGGTGCCCGACCTGGCGCGCTACCCGGAACTGCGCTGGCTGGACCGCTTTGACGTGGCGGTCCCGCTGGCGCTCGCGGCCGGGCTGTTCGGGCTGGGTGCGCTGCTGCAGGCCGTGTGGCCGGACCTGGGGACCAGCGGGCCGCAGCTGCTGGTGTGGGGCTTCTTCGTGTCCACCGTGGTGCTGTTCCACGCCACAGTCACCATCAACTCGCTGGCGCACCGCTTCGGCAGCCGCCGCTTCCCCACCCGCGACGACAGCCGCAACAACCTGTGGCTGGCCCTGCTCACCTTCGGCGAGGGCTGGCACAACAACCACCACTTCTATTCCAGCAGCGCCCGCCAGGGGTTCCGCTGGTGGGAGATCGACCTGACCTGGTACGGGCTGCGCCTGCTGGCCGCGCTGGGGCTGGTGCGCGACCTCAAACCGGTGCCCGCCTGGGTGCTGGACAAGGCGGAGCGCTGACATGCGGATCGCGGTCGTCGGATCCGGCATTTCCGGGCTGGCCAGCGCCTGGCTGCTGTCGCAGATGCACGAGGTGGTGCTGTTCGAGGCCGCGGATTACCTCGGCGGCCACACCCATACCCATGCGGTCGAGCAGGCCGGTCGCCGCTATGCGGTGGATACCGGCTTCATCGTCCACAACCCGGCGCACTACCCGCTGCTGACGCGGCTGTTCGACGACATCGGGGTGTCCACCCAGCCCACCACCATGAGCTTCTCGGTGCACGATGCGCGCACCGGGCTGGAATACAACGCCACCTCCCTCGATGGCCTGTTCTGCCAGCGCCGCAACCTGGTCTCGCCGCGCTTCCTGGGCATGGTACGCGACCTGCTGCGCTTCTACCGGCGGGCCCCGCAGCTGCTGCAGGGCGACGGGCCGGGGCCGACCCTGGGCGACTGGCTGGACGCCAACGGCTATGGCCAGGCCTTCCGCGACCTGCACCTGGTGCCGATGGCCTCGGCGCTGTGGT
>CAYYAT010000094.1:4455-6698 GCA_964469595.1 uncultured Thermomonas sp. | reverse complement strand
GAGCAGATGGGCGTGGGTCGCCGCGTCGCCGGCCGGGTCGTTGATCTGCACGAAGGACAGCCCGGGCTTGCCCCAGGCGGCGCGCAGGGCCAGGCGCCCCATGCGCCCGAAACCATTGATGCCGATGCGGAGATTCATGTGGAGGCTCGCGTGTCGTGAGGGAAATCGTGGAGGAAGGGGTCAGGCACAGCCGCGGCGCGCGCCGGGCAGGCAGTCGCGGGTGCCGCTGCCCGCGCAGCAGTTGCGGGTGAGGAAGCCGATCAGCGCGTCCATCGCCGTGAAATCGGCGCGATACCGGATCGCGCGGCCCTGCGGCTCGGCGCTGATCAGGCCGGTGCTGGCCAGTTCTTTCAGATGGAAAGACAGGGTGGCGCCCGGCAGGTCCAGCGCCTCGGCGATTTCCCCGGCCAGGCGCCCGTCCGGGCCGGCTTCCACCAGCAGGCGGAACACCGCCAGCCGGGTAGCCTGGCCCAGCGCGGCGAGGGCGGCGGTGGCGTCTTTTATTTCCATCTTTCCAGAATAATCGAACGACGACACGGTAATCGCCGGATGTGACGCCGGGATGACAGGCCGCGGCGCGCCGGCTTGACCTTCCCATCTTGGTAAGGTGAAAGCTGGCACCCTCGTTCGTGTCGATGGAGTCCGCCATGCAATCCCAATCGCCGCTGCGTCTGGATATCGAGGGGATGACCTGCGCTTCCTGCGCAGGCCGGATCGAGAAGGCGCTACGCAAGGTCGAGGGCGTGCGCGAGGCCAGCGTGAATCTGGCCACCGAGACTGCCGCGGTCATCGCCCCCGGCGTACCCGCCGCGCGGCTGATCCAGGCAGTGGAGCAGGCCGGCTACCAGGCCCGCGCGCACGCCGATCCCGTTGCGTCCGCGACTCGCGCGGCGGCGGGGGATGGCTGGCGTGTGCTGCTGGCGGCGCTGCTGTCACTGCCGCTGGTGGCGCCAATGCTGCTGATGCCGCTGGGCGTGCACTGGGCGCTGCCCGGCTGGGCGCAATGGCTGCTGGCCACGCCGGTGCAGTTCTGGCTGGGGGGGCGCTTCTACCGCGCCGGATTCGCCGCGCTGCGCGCGCGTAGCGGCAACATGGACCAGTTGGTCGCGCTCGGGACCAGCGCCGCCTACGGCCTGAGCGTGTACCACCTGCTGGCCGCGATGCCGGGCCACCACCCGCCGCCGCTGTATTTCGAATCGTCGGCCGTCGTGGTGACCCTGATCCTGCTGGGCAAATGGCTGGAGGCGCGCGCCAAGCGCCAGGCCACCGACGCCATCCGCGCCCTGCAGGCGCTGCGCCCCGCGACCGCGCGGGTGCTGCGCGCGGGCGTCGAGACCAGCGTGCCGATCGATGACGTGGCGATGGGCGATACGGTGGTGGTGCTGCCCGGTGAGCGTATCCCGGTGGACGGGGTGGTGCTGGACGGGCGCAGCCATTGCGACGAGTCCCTGCTCAGCGGCGAGTCGCGGCCAGTGCCAAAGGCGCCGGGCGACACCGTGACGGGCGGGGCGGTGAATGGCGAAGGCCGGCTGCTTCTGCGCACGACCGCGGTCGGCGCCGAGACCGCGCTGGCCCGCATCGTGCGCCTGGTGGAAGACGCGCAGGCGAAGAAGGCGCCGATCCAGCGCATCGTGGACAAGGTCAGCGCGGTGTTCGTGCCGGTGGTGATCGTGATCGCGCTGGTCACGCTGCTTGGCTGGGGCCTGGTCCGCGGCGACTGGACGCAGGCGCTGCTCGACGCGGTGGCGGTGCTGGTCATCGCCTGTCCCTGCGCGCTGGGCCTGGCGACCCCGGCGGCGGTGATGGCCGGCACCGGCGTGGCCGCGCGCGCCGGCATCCTGATCCAGGACGTGGAGGCGCTGGAAACCACCGGCCGCCTGCGCACGGTGGCATTCGACAAGACCGGCACGCTGACCGTCGGCCAGCCTGCCCTGGTGCGACTGCAGGCGCTGGAGGGCGACGAGGCGGCGCTGCTGGCGCTGGCCGCCGGGCTGCAGCAGGGCAGCGAGCATCCGTTGGCGAAGGCGGTGCTGGACGCGGCGCACGCGCGCGGCATCGCGCCGGCCGCTGTCACCGGCATCGCGGCCGTGGCCGGGCGCGGCGTGCAGGGCGAGCAGGACGGCCGGCGCCTGGTGCTGGGCCAGGCGCGCTGGCTGGCCGCGCTGGGCGTCGATCTGACGTCCATTCAGGAGGCGGCGCAGGCGGCCGACCTCGAGGCCAAGGCGGCCTACGGCCAAGCGATG
>CAYYAT010000094.1:0-4445 GCA_964469595.1 uncultured Thermomonas sp. | reverse complement strand
CCGAACGCCAGGGCCAGACGCTGTCCTGGCTGGCCGTGGCCATGCCCGACGGCTGGCAGGTAAGGGGGCTGCTGGCGTTCGGGGATACGCCGCGCCCGCAGTCGGCGGCGGCGATCGCCGCGCTGCGCGCGCTGGGCATTCGTCCGCTGCTGCTGACCGGCGACAGCCGCGGCGCGGCGCGTGCGCTGGCCGCCCAGGTCGGGCTGCACGAGGACGAAGTGCGCGCGGAGCTGCTGCCGCAGGACAAGCTGGAGGCGATCCGCGCCCTGGCCGCAGACGGTCCGGTCGGGATGGTCGGGGATGGGATCAACGATGCGCCGGCGCTGGCCGCGGCCACGGTCGGCTTCGCGCTGGGCAGCGGCACCGACGTGGCGATGCACGCGGCCGGCATCACCCTGATGCGGCCGGATCCGCGGCTGGTGGCGGATGCCATTGACATCTCGCGGCGCAGCGTGCGCAAGATCCACCAGAACCTGTTCTGGGCTTTCATCTACAACGTGGTGGGCATCCCGCTGGCGGCCCTGGGCCAACTCGACCCGATGCTGGCGGGGGCGGCGATGGCCGCCTCCAGCGTCAGCGTCGTCAGCAATGCCCTGCTGCTGCGGCGGTGGACACCGCGCGCCCGCGATTGATCCGCGAGAAGACCGACATGGCGAGTAAAACCCTCCGCCCCGAACTGGCCGACGCGCTGGCGCAGGGGCTGCACAACATCGGCCAGGCCGCCGCGCTGACCGGCGTGTCGGCCAAGATGATCCGCCACTACGAGGCGATCGGACTGCTCGCGCCGGCCAGCCGCACGTTCGCGGGCTATCGCCTGTATGGCGAGCCCGAACTGCACCGGCTGCGCTTCATCAAGCGCGCGCGCTCGCTGGGATTTTCGATCAGGCAGATCGCGGCACTGCTGGCGCTATGGGACGACCCGCAGCGCGCCAGCGCCGAGGTCAAGCAGCTGGCGCTGGCGCATGCCGCCGAACTGGAGCAGAAGATCCGCGAGCTGCAGGCCATGCAGCGCACGCTGGAGACGCTGGCGCGGCGCTGCCACGGCGACGAGCGCCCGACCTGTCCGATCCTGGAGGATCTGGCCACGGGCGATTGAGCGCCTACGGCATTTTCCGACTCAGCCTCGGTGCGCATACCGACAGACAGGCCCCTCCTCCGCACATGACCCTGTTCGCAGCGTTCTCTGCGCTTCTTGGGAGCCTGCGATGCATCCGTTCACTGGCCTGCTCGTGCTGCTGTCCATGGTGCTGGTCTGCCCCGTCCGAGCCGGGCAGCTGTACCGCTGCGTGACGCCGCAGGGCGCCGTGAGCTACCAGCAAGCGCTGCCCTGCGCGCCGGCGGCACGGTTGGACCGGGTGGTGGAGTACCGGCCCGATCCGGTGACGCCAGCGGTCATCGCGGCCCCGGCGGCGTCCTCACGCGCAGCACTGTCGATCCGCCCGCCCAGATACCGCTACACGCGCGTTTCGCGTCTGCCGCGTGTCGCTCTCACCGCGGCGCAGCGCTGCCGGATCGCGCGCGCGCAGCGCGAGGCGGCGCTGCAGCGGCTGGGGCTGAAGCGCCGCTATGCCCAGCTGAGCCGGCTGGATGCCGAGCTGCGCGTGGCCTGCCCGCGCTACTGAGCGCTGTGCGCCACCACGTGCGGGATGCGCCGCCAGTTGCCGAGGTCGTAGCCCCAGCCCTGCAGGCGGCGGCGCGCGGCCTCCAGCTCGGCCTCGGGGACCGCCGGCGAGCGCGCGAACACCCAAGCGTAGTCGCGGGCATCGCGCGCCACCAGCATCAGGCCGTAGTCCTCGCGCAGCCAGGCCACGATGTACTGCGCCTTGACCGGGCCAAACACGCGCACATCCCAGACCGCGTTGCCGGTATCAGGACGTACCCGCGCCGGCGCCTCGATGTGCTTGCGCGGGCCGTTGGCTGCGCCGTGATTGAACGTCAAGGTGGTGAGGATGCTGCCATCCCGGCGCAGGGTGTAGGTCTCCACCGCGTTCCACGCCTCGCGCTCGAACGGAGTGGGGATGCCGCCCACCAGGTACCAGGTGCCCATGAAGCGCGGCAGGTCCACCTGCGGCACCGGCGGGATCGGCGGCCGGCTGGCGCCTGCATCGGCGGCAAGCGCCAGCAGTAGCGCGGCCAGCGCCCAGCGCATGCACCGGCGCGGCCGCGTCAGGCGCGCTCGAACAGGTAGTGCGACACCAGCCATTCCTGTCCATCCGCGTAGCCGAACAGCTCGGCGCAGGCCATCCAGAACATCCGCCAGCGCTGGAACCACAGCCCGGCGGCCTCGCCGTAGGCCTCGCGCAGCACCGCCATCACCTCCTCGCGATGGGCGTCCTGCGCCTGCAACCAGTGGTTGGCGGTCTTCTCGTAGTGGGTGCCGTCCACCAGCCACTGCTGACGGATCTTCAGCGTCTGCTGGAAATGCAGCAGGGTGTCGGCCGCCGGCATCAGCCCGCCGGTGAAGAAATGCCGGCCCATCCAATTGTTGCGCCCTTGAGTCTCGAACGGGTACAGCAGGGTGCGGTGGGCGAAGATGTGCACGAACAGCCGCCCGCCCGGGCGCAGCCAGCGGCCAATCCGCGCCAGCAGGCGCTCGTAGTTGCGCATGTGCTCGAACATCTCGATCGACACGCAGCGGTCGAACGCGGCTTCGGGCAGTTCCAGCGCGTTCACGTCGCGGGTGAGCACCTGCACGTTGCCGATCCCGCGCTCGCGGCAGCGCGCCTCGATGAAGCCGCGCTGGCCGCTGGAATTGGACACCGCAGTGATGCGCGCCTTCGGATAGCGCTCGGCCATCCACAGCGTGAGCGAGCCCCAACCGCAGCCCAGTTCCAGGATGTCCTGGCCATCGGCCAACCCGGCGCGCTCGGCATATAGCGCCAGCATCGCCTCCTCGGCCTCGGCCAGGGTTTCGTCGCCCTGCGGGTAGTAGCAGCAGGAATATTTCAGCCGCGGACCGAGGCAGCGGGTGAAGAACGCCGGCGGCAGCTCGTAGTGCTGGGCGTTGGCGGCCTCGGTCTCGATCGCCAGCGGGCTGTGGCGCAGTTCCTCCAGCCGCGCGCGCTGGCGCGCGGACTGCGCTTCCACCCCGCCGGCGAGTTCGTCGCGCAGGCGCTGCGCACACAGGCGGCGGATGCCGAAGCGGATCGCGGCATCCGGCAGCCAGCCGCGTTCGGCCAGTCCCAGCAGGCCGGGCGCGGGTTGGTCCTTGGCCAGTTCCTGGCGGTCGAGGGTGACGGTGGTCATGGCGGGCTCCGGGTGGGATTTCAGTCTTTGGGAAACCAGGGGAACAGCATCGGCGTGCGCCGCTGGTAGTCGCGGTAGTCCTCGCCGCGGCTGCGCAGGGCCTGTTGCTCGGTGAAGGGGATGCCGCTGATGTAGCGCAGGAACAGGTACATCACCACCGGCCCGAGCAGGCCCAGCCAGGCGTGCGGCGCGCCGATCGCGGCGATCGCGTACGCCCACCAGTGCAGCCACTCGAAGAAGTAGTTGGGATGCCGCGAATAGCGCCACAGCCCGCGGCGGCAGGTCTTGCCGCGATTGGCGGGATCATTGCGGAAGCGCGCCAGCTGCGCATCCGCCAGCGCTTCGCCGGCCACCGCCACGATCCAGAGGGCGACCGCCACTGCGAGCTGCCAGCCCACCGGGGCCGGGTTCGCCACCACTGCCGCCAGCGGCAGCGAAAACAGCACGACCAGCAGCGCCTGGAACTGGAAGAACCCGAAAAACTTGAGCTGGCTGCCCTGCCAGTGCCCGCGCAGCGCGCGGTAGCGGCCGTCCTCGGGCTCGCTGCGCACCCGCGCCCACAGGTGCAGCGCCAGCCGCAGTGCCCAGGCGGTGGCCAGCACGCCCACCAGCAGGCGTGCGCCGAGCGCGCCGCTGCCGGTGAACGCCAGCAGCAAGGCTGCGACCGCAAGTCCGGTGGACCACAGCACGTCGACGATGCCGGCGTTGGCGCGCCGCCGCTGCCACTGCCAGCCCAGCACCATCAGCAGCGCGGCCAGTCCCCAGATCCAGATCAGCTGTTGCGGCAGACTCATGCGACACCCCCGTGCGGCGTGGATTCGGCCTGCAGCCCGCGGCGTGCCAGCCAGGACAGCAGCGGCATCGCCAGCGCCCAGCCGGCCGCGAGGGCGAGCAGTCCGTGCCAGGCCGGATCAGGAAAGCGCGCCACGCCCCACCCGCGCGCGGCACCCCAGTACGCCAGCGGGCCGCCGATGGCGCCAAGCAGCGCGGCCAGCCCGAGGTGCCGCTGCAGGTAGCCCAGCAGCGGCAGCAGCGTCAGCGCGAACGCCAGCCATAGCGCCAGGATCCAGCCCGGCGCCGCCAGCCCCACGCCCAGCTCGCCCCGGGCGACATGACGTTCAACCCGTTCTTCCTCTCCTGGCACCAGGACAATTGGCACTGGGTGGCTGGGGTGGACATCAATGCGCCCACCGGGAAGT
>CAYYAT010000093.1:0-6723 GCA_964469595.1 uncultured Thermomonas sp. | reverse complement strand
CCAAGGCGAAGGCGATGTCGGTGGCGGTGGGCACGGCCCAGCCGCGCATGGATTCGGCATCGGCATGATTGAGCGCGGTATATAGCAGGGCCGGTACCGCCACGCCGCCGATCGCGCACACCACCGGCAGCAGGAGCTGGTCACGGCTGGACAGCTGGCCGGAGACCACCTCGCGCTTGATTTCCAGCGCCACCAGCAGGAAGAAGATCGCCATCAGGCCGTCGTTGATCCACCAGTGGGCGGATTTGCCCCACGGCGCCGGCCCCAGCGGGGTGTCGCGGAACACCTCGTAGGCATCCGCCAGCGGCGAATTGGCCACCAGCATGGCCAGCGCCGCGGCGGCGATCAGGACGATGCCGCCGGAGGCCTCGAGCCGGAAGAATTCGCCCAGCACGTGCTGGGCGCGCGCGAAAACGGAGGCGTGACGAATCTTCTGCATGGCCGGGAGTATAGACGGCGCGCCTGCAGGCGCCCTCGCGCGGCGTTGACGGCGCCGCGCGGCGCGATGGCCGTCCGTGGTTCGACAGGCTCACCACGAACGGCGATCCAACACGCCGCGAACGCCGACCCAACGCGCTCCGAACGGCGATCCGACGCGCTGGACGGGAATCCCACGCGCGCATCATGCAGCCCGCCGCGCTCCCGCGCGGGCGTCGCCGGCACGCGCCGCCCTCAGGCGCGGAAGTGCTTGCCCAGCCCGGCCCAGCAGGCCTGGTAATCGTGCTGGCGGTGCGCGGCGTCCAGCGCCAGCGCCGTCGGCCGGATCACCGCGCGCGTCTCGAACCAGAAGGCCATGGCGCCGGTGATGTAGTCCGGCTTCGACGTGTCCGCCGCGCTGGCCTTCTCGAAGGTG
Organism: uncultured Thermomonas sp.; assembly: GCA_964469595.1. GTDB lineage: Bacteria > Pseudomonadota > Gammaproteobacteria > Xanthomonadales > Xanthomonadaceae > Thermomonas. The sequence continues at coordinate 5,870 of CAYYAT010000093.1, read as the reverse complement.
GCCGCATCCGGCCCATGCCCGGTCATGCCGTTGTGCAGGGAGCAGCCGCCGGGCACGAAGCCGTCGGCCTTGGCGTCGTAGGCGCCGTGGACCAGGCCCATGAACTCGCTGGCGATGTTGCGGTGGAACCACGGCGGGCGGAAGGTGTCCTGCGCGGCGAGGATGCGCGGCGGGAAGATCACGAAATCCATGTTGCTGGTGCCCGCGGTGTCGCTGGGCGAATGCAGCACCAGGAAGATCGACGGATCCGGATGGTCGTAGCTGATCGAGCCGATGGTGTTGAAGCGGCGCAGGTCGTACTTGTACGGCGCGTAGTTGCCGTGCCAGGCCACCACGTCCAGCGGCGAGTGGTCGATCGGCGCGCGCCACAGGTGGCCCTGGAACTTGGCGATCAGCTCGAACTCGCCCTCCACGTCCTCGAACGCCGCGTGCGGAGTGAGGAAGTCGCGCGGGTTGGCCAGGCCGTTGCTGCCGATCGGCCCGAGGTCGGGCAGGCGCAGCAGCGCGCCGAAGTTCTCGCACACGTAGCCGCGCGCCGTGCCGTCCGGCAGCGCGACGCGGAAGCGCACGCCGCGCGGGATCACCGCGATCTCCTGCGGCTCCACGTCCAGGAAGCCCAGCTCGGTCTCGATGTGCAGGCGGCCCAGCTGCGGGACGATCAGCAGCTCGCCATCGGCGTCGTAGAAGAAGCGGCCCTGCATGTCGCGGTTGGCCGCATACAGGTGGATGCCGACGCCGGTGCCCGCCTGCGGGCCGCCGTTGCCGCCCATGGTGAACAGGCCCGCGACGAAATCGGTGGGCGCCTCGGGCAGCGGCAGCGGGTTCCAGCGCAGCTGCTCCGGGGTCACTGCGCCGCTGCCGAAGTCGTTATGAAAGGTCGGATGCGGCAGCGACGCGAAACGGCCGTGGACTGCCGCCGGGCGGATGCGGTACAGCCAGCTGCGGCGGTTGGCGTGGCGCGGCGCGGTGAATGCGGTGCCGGTCAGCTGCTCGGCGTACAGCCCGTGCGCCACCCGCTGCGGCGAATTGCGCCCCACCGGCAGCGCGCCGGGAACCGCCTCGCTCGCGAACTCGTTGCCGAAACCGCTCTGGTAGCCGTTGCTCTGGATCACCATGATCTGCTCGCTCTGGAGGTCCCCGCCGCGCGGCGGGCGGAAATCACCGCGGTTACAGCACGCCGCGGCGCATCTGGTCGCGCTCGATGCTCTCGAACAGCGCCTGGAAGTTGCCTTCGCCGAAGCCTTCGTTGCCCTTGCGCTGGATGATCTCGAAGAAGATCGGGCCGAACGCGTTCTGGGTGAAGATCTGCAGCAGCTTGCGCGACTTGGTCTCCAGGTCGGCGTCGATCAGGATCTTGTTGCGCGCCAGCCGCGCGACGTCCTCGCCGTGGTTCGGCACGCGCTGATCGATCACCTCGAAATAGGTGTCCGGCGTGTCCAGGAACTCGACGCCCGCCGCGCGCATCCGCTCTACCGTGGTGTAGATGTCGTCGGTGAACAGGGCGATGTGCTGGATGCCCTCGCCCTTGTACTCGCGCAGGTATTCGTTGATCTGGCTCTTCTCGTCGCTGGACTCGTTCAGCGGGATGCGCACCACGCCGTCCGGCGCGGTCATCGCCTTCGACAGCAGGCCGGTCTTGGCGCCCTTGATGTCGAAGTAGCGGATCTCGCGGAAGTTGAACAGCTTCTCGTAGTAGTCCGACCACTTCGCCATGTTGCCCACGAACAGGTTGTGGGTGAGGTGATCGATGAAGGTCAGGCCGAAGCCCGTCGGATGCTGGTCCACGCCCGGCAGCGGCACGTAGTCGGCATACAGGTCTTCGCGGCCGTCATCGACGAGATAGAGCATGCAGTCGCCGATGCCCTTGATCGCCGGCGTGTCCACCGCGCCGGTCTCCGGCTTGTGGTCGGCCTTGGCGCCACCGTTGGCCAGCACGTGCGCCAGCACCTCGGCGGTGGGCCGGGTGAAGCGGATCGCGAAGCCGCAGGCGGACGGGCCATGCTGGGCGGCGAAGTCGGCGGCGAACGAATCGGGCGACTCGTTCAGCAGGAAATTGATGGTGCCCTGGCGGAACAGGGTGATCGGCCGCGCCTTGTGCCGCGCCACCGCGGTGAAGCCCAGCTTCTCCAGGTAGTCGCGCATGCGCGGGCCCTGCCCGGCCGGCGCGGCGAACTCGACGAACTCGAACCCGTGGATGCCCATCGGGTTGTCGAAGGTGGTCGGCTGCATGCCAAGATTGGGTTGCGCATTCATGCGGAGGTCCTCAACGCCGGGGAGCGCATTTTATAGTTGCATCTGCAACCATTTTCAAGGCACCCTGCACCCCGCCATGGCCGACCACGCCCAACTCGTCCTCGAACGCTTCCTGCCCTACCGCCTGAGCGTGCTGTCCAACCGCCTCAGCGGGGCGATCGCGCGCGAGTACTCGCAGCGGTTCGACCTGGGCGTCACCGAATGGCGGGTGATGGCGATCCTCGGCCGCACCCCGGACCTGTCGGCCAACCAGGTGGCGCAGCGCAGCGCGATGGACAAGGTGGCGGTGAGCCGCGCGGTGGCGCGCCTGCTGGCGGCCGGGCGGATCGAGCGCGAGTTCGACGAGGACGACCGCCGGCGCTCGGTGCTGCGGCTGTCGGAGGCCGGCTATGCGATCTACGACGCGGTGGTGCCGCTGGCGCTGGGCTTCGAACAGCAGGTGCTGGGCGAGCTGACCGAGGACGAGCGCGCGCTGCTGTTCCGCCTGCTCGACCGGCTGGACGAGCTGGAGCTGCGCGCCGAATCCACCCACCACGCCGGCTGAGGCGCGCCGCAAACGCCAGCGGCGACCCGCAGGCCGCCGCCGGGAACCCGGGCCGGGCCGCCTCCGCCGGGATGCGGCCCGCCGGATTTACTTGACGCCGTGCCTCCAGCGCTGGATCAGCGGCGCGATCAGGAACAGCACCACGCCCGCGCCCACCAGCGCGTAGAAGCCGAAGGTGTAGCCGGCATGCGCCGAGGCCACGGTCATGCCGCCCTCGCCGCTGACGTGGCCGGCGAAGATCCCCGCCAGGTTGTTGCCGATCGCGATCGACAGGAACCAGCAGCCCATCGCCAGGCCCGCCAGCCGCGAGGGCGCCAGCTTGGTGGTCATCGACAGGCCGATGGGCGACAGGCACAGCTCGCCGACCGACTGGATCACGTACACCATGAACAGGGTCCAGAACGGAATCTTGCCGTTGGCATCCAGCATGCTCGACAAGGCCACCATCAGCAGCAGAAAGGCCAGGCCGTTGAAGATCAGGCCGAGGCCGAACTTGCGCGGAATGATGGGATTGTTCTTGCCCATCTTCACCCACAGCCAGGCCATGACCGGGGCCAGCACGATGATCGCCACCGAGTTCACCGACTGGAACCAGGACACCGGGAAGTCGTCGGTGCCGGCCAGCGCCTGGAACAGGCCCGGCATGCCGAGGTCGCGGTTGACGATCTTGTCGGCCAGGAAGTTGAACGAGCTGCCGGCCTGCTCGAAGAACATCCAGAACAGCACGTTGAACACGAAGATGGTCAGCATCGCCATCACCTTGTCGCGCGCCACCCGACCTTCGACCACGCCCTCGCGCACCAGCATCACCGCCGGGATCACGAACAGCGCCATCAGGATCGCCTGCAGCAGGTTGGCGTCGATGGTCAGCAGCGCGTAGAACAGCGGGATGCCGATCACCACCCCGAACAGCAGCACCAGGCTGACGTTGCGCAGCCCGGTCTGGTGCGCGGCCGGCAGGCCGATGCCCTTGAGCTGGCGGCGGCCGAACCAGAACCACACCAGGCTCAGCAGCATGCCGATGCCGGCGGAGATGAACACGATCTTGTAGGCCGGCATGTCCTCGATGCCGAACATCTTCTTGGCCAGGTACTGGGTCACCAGCGGCGCCAGCAGCGCGCCGAGGTTGATGCCCATGTAGAAGATGGTGAAGCCGGAATCGCGGCGCTCGTCGCCCTGCGCGTAGAGCTTGCCGACCATGGTCGAGATGATCGGCTTGAACAGGCCGTTGCCGACGATGATGGTGGCCAGGCCGAGCTTGAACACGTTTTCGTCCGGCACCGCCAGCAGGAACAGGCCGGCCGACATCACCAGCGCGCCCAGCAGGATCGAGCGCTGGAAGCCGATCAGCTTGTCCGCCACGTAGCCGCCGAAGATCGCGCCCGCGTACACCAGCGCGAGATACGCGCCGTACAGCTCGCTCGCCGGCTTCTCGCCGGCGGCATTGCCACCGTGGAACTGGGCCACGATGTACAGCACCATCGCCCAGCGGATGCCATAGAACGCGAAGCGTTCCCAGAATTCCGACATGAACAGCATCCACAGCGGGCGCGGATGCCCCATCAGCTGCGGGAATTCCGGTGGATTCACCGGGGTGGGCGTGTCTGTGGCTCCGCTCATGCGGCGTCCCCCTCGTTCGTCTTGCGTGGATAAGGTTTGGACCACGCCAGCGATGGGCGCGGAACCGGGCGAGGATCGCCGAGGCGATGCGCCGGCGTCAAACCCAGCGCCTGCTGCATCGCAACAAAGCGCCGCGCTCAGGACCTGCCGGGGCCGACCGTCGTGCGCACCTCGAACAGCTCGGGGAAGAACGACAGTTCCAGCGCGCGCCTGAGGAAGGCCACCCCGCTGGAGCCACCGGTGCCGCGCTTGAAGCCGATGATCCGCTGCACCGTGCGCATGTGGCGGAAGCGCCAGAGCTGGAACTGGGTCTCGAGGTCCACCAGGTCCTCGCACAGCTGGTATTCGCGCCAGTAGCGGGTGGTATCCGCATAGATGCGCTCGTACTCCGGCAGCAGCGCGCGGTCGAGCGCATGCGGCTGGCTGAAGTCGCGCACCAGGTGCGCATCCGGCACCGCGTGGCCCCAGCGCGCCAGGTAGCGCAGGAACTCGTCGTACAGGCTGGGCGCGTGCAGTACCGCCTCCAGCGCGGCGTGGCCCGCCGCGTCATGGGCGAACACCTTCAGCATCGCCGCGTTCTTGTTGCCCAGCAGGAACTCCAGGGTGCGGTACTGCAGCGACTGGAACCCGGACGACGGCCCCAGCACATCGCGGAACTCCATGTATTCCGACGGCGTCAGCGTCTCCAGCACCGACCACTGCGCGGTGAGCTGGTCCAGCACCCGCTTGCAGCGCGCCGCGCCCTTGCCGAACTGCCAGACCCGGTCGTTGCGCAGGTGCCCGATCGCCGCCGACAACTCGTGGATCAGCAGCTTCAGCCACAGTTCGCTGGTCTGGTGCTGGACGATGAACAACATTTCGTCGTGGTGCGGCGGGTCCGACAGCGGCTGCTGGGCCGACAGCAATTGATCCAGCCGCAGGTAACCGCCGTAGGTGATGCGGCCTGCCAGGTCGGTGTGGATGTCGGCCTCGAGGTCGCGCCGGTTGGCGCCCGCGGTGTCGTGTTCGCTGGTCATTGCGGGATTCTCGCACGCGGCCGCACCACGGCGGCTGATCGCAGTCAAGCCTGGTGCGATGCCGCAGCGCGCAACGGGCCGTCACACGTTGCCCGTTATCATAGAGCGATTGCTCCAACCCCAAGGCGAACATGAGCACTGCCGCCCACTTCGACATCGAATACCTGCAATACCTCAAGCCCGACGGCACCCTGGCCGGCCCGCTGCCGCCGGCGGTGCCCGACGCGAAGGCGCTGCTGCCGCTGTTCAAGCAGATGCTGTTCGTGCGCACCTTCGACAGCAAGGCGATCGCCCTGCAGCGCACCGGCAAGCTCGGCACCTACGCCGCCTGCCTGGGCCACGAGGCCACCCACGTCGGCATCGGCGCGTCGATGCGCCCCGAGGACGTGTTCGCCCCCAGCTACCGCGAGTACGGCGCGCAGTTCATGCGCGGCGTG
>CAYYAT010000092.1:0-6765 GCA_964469595.1 uncultured Thermomonas sp. | reverse complement strand
CAGCGCCCGCAGCTGCGCGTCACCACCCTGGACGGCGCGGCCTACGACCTCGCCGCGCAGCGCGGCACGTGGGTGCTGGTCAACTACTGGGCGACCTGGTGTGGACCGTGCCTGAAGGAAATGCCCGAGCTGTCGGCGCTGGCGGCGATGCGCCCGCACATCGCGGTGATCGGGCTGGCCTACGAGGACACCGACGCGGCGGTCCTGCGCGCCTTCCTCGCCCAGCATCCGGTGGTGTATCCGGTAGCGCAGGTGGACGTGTACGACCCGCCGCGCGACTTCGGCGCGCCGCGCGGGCTGCCGACCACCTGGCTGATCGCGCCGGATGGCCGGGTGGCGCGCAAGTACACCGGGCCGGTGACGGCGCGCATGATCGAGGACGACATCGCCGCCGCTGGCGGGCCGAAGGCGGGCTGATGCAGGCCGCGCGCTTCCACGTCTCCGGGCGCGTGCAGGGCGTGTCCTACCGCGCCGCCACTCGCGCGCAGGCGCAGCGCCTGGGCCTGCGCGGGCATGCCCGCAACCTGGCCGATGGCCGGGTCGAGGTGCTGGCGGTGGGCACGCCGCAGGCGCTCGAGGCGCTGGAGCGCTGGCTGTGGCAGGGGCCGCCGCTGGCGCAGGTGACCGCCGTCGAGCGCATCGAGCTGGCGGCGGTGCCGTCCGTGAGCGGCTTCATCACGGGCTGACGGGCAGCCGTCTTCAGACCGGGAATGGCGGAATCGGGCGCAGGCGCCCGAAGCGTTCGCGCGCGGGTTTGCCGGGCAGCGTCGGCAGCTCGAACACCGGCTCGGGCACGTCGATGGCGGGCAGATGATCGAGCAGGTGGCGGATCAGGGTCAGGCGCCCGCGGCGCTGGTCGTTGAAATCCACCAGCGTCCACGGCGCATGCCGGGTATGGGTGGCGGCGAGCATGGCCTCGCGCGCGCGGGTGTAGTCGCGGTAGCGGGTGCGCGCGGCCACGTCCACCGGCGAGAGCTTCCAGCGCTTGAGCGGATCGGCGCGGCGCTCGGCGAAGCGGGCTTCCTGCTCGGCCTGGTCGCAGGTCAGCCAGTACTTGAACAGCAGGATGCCATCGTCCACCAGCAGCTTTTCGAACACTGGCGCTTGTTTCAGGAACGCTGCGACCTGCGCTTCGCTGGCGTAGCCCATCACCTGCTCGACCCCGGCGCGGTTGTACCAGCTGCGGTCGAACAGCACGATCTCGCCGGCGGCCGGCAGGTGCGGCACATAGCGCTGGAAGTACCACTGGGTGCTTTCGCGTTCGGTCGGCTTGGGCAGCGCCACCACCCGGAACTGGCGGGTGTCCAGATGCTGGCTGATGGCCTTGATCGCGCCGCCTTTACCGGCGGTATCGCGGCCTTCGAACAGCACCAGCAGGCGTTGGCCGGCGTGCCTGACCCAGCGCGCGGCCGCATCCAGCTCGAGCAGCATCGGCTCCAGCGCTGCCTCGTAGGCCTTGCGCTTGAGCGGCTTCATGCCGGTTTCCTGCGCCGCGGCGCGGGCTTGCGGCGGGCGCCATCGCCCGGTTTGGCGTTGGCGGCCAGGCCGCGCGCCACCTCCAGCAGCGCGCCCTGCTGGCGCGGCGACAGCGCGCGGTAGGCGGCCAGCAGCTGGTGCTCGCCGCGGGTGCGTGCCGGGTCCAGGGTCTGCGCCAGTTCCGCTAGCAGCGCGCCGGCAGGGACCCCCAGCGCGCGCGCCAGGGCCTCCACCTGGTCGCGCCCCGGCAGTTTCTCGCCCTTCAGCCAGGCGTTGACGGTGCCGATCCCGGCGCGCGGGATCGCGGTGGCGATGTCGGCCACGCTCAGGCCGCGGGCCTTGCTGAGCAGACGCAGGGTGGTATCGATCGGCACCGGCAGGCCCTCGGCATGGACGACGCCGGCAGTGTAGGCCGCCGCCGCCGGGGCTGCACGCGCGCTCAGTGCACGCCGGCGGCGAAGTCCAGCGAGTACCACTGGGTGGCATCCTCGCGCCAGCCGGCGGCGCGGTACAGCGCACGCGCGGCGGCGTTGTCCTGCGCGGTTTCCAGCGCAATGCCGGCGGCGCCATCGCTGCGCGCGAAGCCGGCGGCGGCCTCCAGCAGGGCCCGCGCGACCCCCTGCCGGCGCGCGGCCGGGTCCACGAACAGGTCGTTGAGGATCCAGGTGCGGGCGGTGCGCACCGAGGAGAACATCGGGTAGAGCTGCACGAAGCCGGCCGGCTGGCCATCGCGGCGGGCCAGCAGCGCCACCGATTCGCCCAGGCGCAGGCGGCTGCGCAGCCACTCGCGCGCGCGCGCCAGGTCGGCCGGCTGGCCGTAGAACTGGCGGTAGGCGTCGAACAGGGCGGCCAGGGCGTCGAGGTCGGCGGGGCCGGCGCGCGAGATGGAAACGGTCATCGGGGCATCCTCATCGGTGATTCATGTGCGCGATTCGCAGGAGCGGTTCGCGTGGTCGATTGGCGTGCAGTGCGGGAAGCCGCCACCCGGCGCCGGCGTGGGCTGGCTGCGGCTCACGCCTCGTGCGCCAGCCGCGCCAGCTCCTCGGCCTGGCGCTCCTGGCGCAGACGGTCGATCAGCGGATCGAGCGCGCCGTCCAGCACGTTGGGCAGGTCGTACAGGGTCAGGCCTTCCACCCGGTGGTCGGTGATCCGGCCCTGCGGGAAGTTGTAGGTGCGGATGCGCTGGCTGCGGTCGCCGCTGCCGACCTGCAGGCGCCGCGATTCGGCCTGCGCGGCCGCCTGCCGGCTGCGCTCGGCGTCCAGCAGCTGCGCCTTGAGCCGCTTCATCGCCTTGTCGCGGTTGGCGTGCTGGCTGCGCTCGGTCTGGCATTCGACCACCACCCCGGTCGGCACGTGGGTGATGCGGATCGCCGATTCGGTCTTGTTGACGTGCTGGCCGCCGGCGCCGGACGAGCGGAAGGTGTCCACCTTCAGGTCGGCCGGATTGATGGCGATGTCCTCGACGTCGTCGGCCTCGGGAATGATCGCCACGGTGGCCGCGGAGGTGTGGATGCGCCCCTGCGACTCGGTGGCCGGCACGCGCTGCACGCGGTGTGTGCCGGATTCGAATTTCAGCTTCGAGTAAGCGCCGCGGCCGACCACGCGGGCCACGATCTCCTTGTAGCCGCCATGTTCGCCGGGGTTGTCCGATTCGATCTCGACCTTCCAGCCCTGGCGTTCGGCATAGCGGGCGTACATGCGGAACAGGTCGCCGGCGAAGATCGCCGCCTCGTCGCCGCCGGTGCCGGCGCGCACCTCCAGGTACAGGCCGCCGTCGTCGCGCGCGTCCTTCGGCACCAGCTGCGCCAGCAGCTCGCCTTCCAGGTGCTGCAGGCGCGCGCTGGCGGCGGCGATTTCGTCGTCGGCCAGCGTGCGCAGTTCCGGGTCGTCGCGCAGCGCCTGCGCGGCCTCGAGGTCGGCGCGTGCGCGCGCCTCCGCCGCCAGCGCATCGGCCAGCGGTTGCAGGCTGGAGAACTCGCGCGAGAGGGCGCGGAACCGCGCGGGATCGGCGGCCACCGTCGGATCGGCCAGCAGGCGCTCCACTTCCTCACGCCGTTCCAGCAGCGCTTCCAGCTTGCGACGCAGGGCAGGGGTCATGTGCGCCCGTCGCCGCCGTCCGCCGGCGGGAACAGCCGTGCCGCGACGCGCGCCAGCTCGGCATCGCCGCTGCGCGCGGCCTCGCGCAGCGCCACCGTGGGGGCGTGCAGCAGGCGGTTGGTCAGGGTGTGCGCCAGCAGTTCCAGCGCCTGCTCCGGCGGCAGCCCGGCAGCCAGCTGCGCGCGCGCCTTCGCCAGCGCCTCGGCGCGTGCCGTTTCGCCATGCGCGCGCAGTTGCAACAGCGGCTGTTGGCGCTGGCTGGCGAGGTAATCCTCGAGGAAGCGCGCCGCCTGCAGTTCGATGATCGCCTCGGCCTGCTGCGCGGCCTCGCGCCGGCTGCGGCGGTTGTCCTCGATCGCGCGCTGCAGGTCGTCCACGGTGTACAGGAAGACGTCGCGCAAGCCGGAGACGTCGTGATCGATGTCGCGCGGCACCGCCAGGTCGATCAGCAGCATCGGCCGGTGCCGGCGCAGGCGCTGCGCGTGCTCGACCTGCGCGCGGTGCAGGATCGGGGTGCGGCTGGCGGTCGCGGCGATCACGATGTCGGCTTCGGCCAGGTGCTTGTCGAGTTCCTCCAGCGGCAGCGCGATCCCGCCATGGCGGCTGGCCAGCGCCTGCGCGTGGGCGAGGGTGCGGTTGGCCACCAGCAGGCGCTGCACGCGCGCCTCGGCGAGGTGGCGCGCGGCCAGCTCGATGGTCTCGCCGGCGCCGATCAGCAGCACGCTGGATTCGTCCAGGCGCGCGAAGTTCTCCTCCGCCAGGCGCACCGCCACCGACGCCACCGAGACCGGGTTGGCGCCGATGCGGGTGTCGGTGCGGGCGCGCTTGGCGGTGGCGAACGCCTGCTGGAACATCCGGTCCAGCGGCCCGCCCAGGGTGCCGGCCGCGCGCGCGGCGGTCCAGGCCTGCTTGACCTGGCCGAGGATCTGCGGCTCGCCCAGCACCAGCGAATCCAGCCCGCTGGCGACCCGAAACAGGTGGCGCACCGCCTCGCCGTCGCGGTGGCGGTACAGGTAGGCGTGCAGGTCCTCGCCGGCGCCGGGGTGCCGCGCCAGCCAGTCGGCCAGCGCCTCGCCATCGCCCTCGGCATGCGCGTACAGCTCGGTGCGGTTGCAGGTGGACAGCAGCACCGCTTCGCGCACGCCGTCCACGCCGCGCAGCGCCTCCAGCGCCGGCGGCAGCGCCTCGGCGGCGAACGCCACCCGCTCGCGCAGGGCAACCGGCGCGGTCTGGTGGTTGATGCCGAGGGCGAGCAGGGGCATGGGCGGGAATGGCGTGGACGCGGCGGAATTCGTTCAGGCGCCTGCGCTAAGCTGCGGGCCCGACTGACCATTGTAGCCGCCGCGCCCATGCCCATTCCGTATCGCCTTGGCCTGCGCCTGCCCGTCCTGCTGCTGGCGCTGGCCTGTGTTGCGCCGGCCCCGGCCCTGGCCGCGCCACCAGCATCGAAGCCCGGGGCGAAGCCGGCCACGCAGGCGGCACGGGTGGATCCGCTGGAGGCCAGCCTGGCCGGCGAGTTCGCCCTGCAGGGCGGGCTGCTGCCGGAAGCCGCGCGCGACTACCTGGCCGCGGCGCGTGCCGCCGCCGACCCGGTGCTGGCCGAGCGTGCCACCCGCATCGCGCTGCTGGCCGACCGCGACGCGCTCGCCGCCGAGGCGCTGGCGACCTGGCGCCAACTGCAGCCGCAGGACAGCCAGGCGCGGCACATGATGGCGGCCACCCTGGCCCTGCGCGCCGGGCAGAAGGCGCAGGCGCGGCAGGAGCTGCGCGTGCTGCTGGCCGAGGACGACGGCTGGCAGGCCGCGCTGGCGGCCCTGACCGGGGCGGTCGGGCGGCAGCCGGCGCTGGTGGTGGCGATGGTGGGCGAGATCGTCGATCGCGGCGAATTGCCCGCGCAATTGCAGGCCTGGCTGGCCTTCGGCGGGCTGGCGCAGCGACTGGAGCAGCCGAAGCTGGTCGATCGCATCGTCGCCCAGGTGGTGAAGCGCTTCCCCGGCGAGCCGCGGGTGGCCCTGCTGCGTGCGCAGTGGCTGCGCGAGGCCGGAGATCTGGCGCAGGCGCGCGCGGTGCTCGATGCAATCCCGGCGCCGGCCCGGCGATCGACCGCCCTGCGCGGTAGCCTGGCCAGCGAATACGAAGCCTTGGGCGATGCCGCGCGCGCCGCGCAGGTGCTGGCCGCCGGGCCGCAGGACGACACCAGCTACGCGCGCCGCGCCGACCTGCTGGACGGGCTGGGCGACAAGGACGGGTTGGCCGCGCTGTATGCCGAACTCAAGGCCGGCGCCACCGAGCCTAATCCGATGCGCCGCCTGCTGCTGGGGCAGGTCGCCGAGCTGCTGCAGCGCTACGACGAGGCGCTGGCCTGGTATGCCAGCGTGCCCGGCAGCCGCGCGCAGGCGCTGGCGCGGCTGCGCGCGGTCGGCGTGCAGCATGCGATGGGGCAGACGGCCAAGGCCTACAACGAGGTGCATGCGCTGCAGTCGGATGCCGCGCTGGACGACGATGCCCGCCGCGATGCCTACCTGATGGAGGCCGAACTGCGGCAGAAGGATGGCGATGCCGCCGGCGAGCGCGATGCCTACGCGCGCGGGCTGGCGGCGTTCCCCGACAACATCGAACTGCTGTACGCGCGTGCCCTGATGTGGGAGCGCCAGGACCAGATCGACCGCGCCGAGGCCGACCTGCGCCGGGTGCTGGTGATCGAACCGGACAACGTGGCCGCGCTGAACGCGCTGGGCTACACCCTGGCCGACCGCACCACCCGCTACCGCGAGGCGCTGGAGCTGATCGACCGCGCGCGCGTGGCCGATCCCGGCAATGCCGCCATCATCGACAGCTACGGCTGGGTGCTGTTCAAGCTGGGCAAGCCGCGCGACGCACTGGAGCAGCTGCGCCGCGCCTACGCCCTGCAGAAGGACCCCGACATCGCCAGCCACCTCGGCCAGGTGCTGTGGGTGCTGGGGCGCAAGGACGAGGCGCGCCGCTATTTCGACGAGGCGCGCAGGCTCGATCCGGGCAACCGCTCGCTGCAGCGCGCGCTGCAGGAGACCGGTGCGTGAGCCTGCGCGCGGGTGCGGTGCTGGCCGCGTTGCTGGGGCTGGCCGGCTGCGCATCGCTACCGCCGCCAGCGGCGCCGGCGGGCGATCCGGATGCGGGCGCGGCCGCCCAGCGCCTGCGCCTGCAGGCCCTGGG
>CAYYAT010000091.1:0-6864 GCA_964469595.1 uncultured Thermomonas sp. | reverse complement strand
GCTTCCATCCTTCCACGTCGTGCAGCACCAGCACTGCGCGGGCGCGCGGCGGCAGGCTGGCGACCGCACGGTCGAGGTCGCGCCCGAGCTGGGCACGGCTGGCGGTGTCGGGCGTGGCCACCGCGTCCAGCGCCGCGTCGTCCTCGTGCCAGGGCCGGTTGCGGCGGGTGCGCAGCTCCATCAGCGCGGTGTTCACCGCCAGCCGGTGCAGCCAGGTGGACAGGGCGCTGTCGAAGCGGAACGTGGGCAAGGCCTGCCAGGCGCGCACGAAGGCTTCCTGGGTGAGGTCCTCGGCGCGCGCGCCGGCCTGCCCGACCAGCCGCACGATCACCCCGTGCAGGCGCCGGTGGTGGCGGCGGTAGAGCTGCTCGAACGCGGCCACGTCGGCCTGCGCGGCGCGGCGGGCGAGATCGGCGTCGTCATCCTCCAGCGGGGCTGGCGGCAGGGCCTGCGGCATCGGCATGGTGGACATCAGCATAGCCACTGGGATGCCGCGCCGGCGCGAAAGGTTTAGGCCGCACCGGCCGGGAACGTCCCGGCCGGGTGGCGGTCCCCGGCGGGCCGGCTCAGGCCAGCAGCGGGTTGGGCTTGTCCGCGTCCAGCTTGTACAGCTTGAGCGCGCGCGCCACGTCCTTGGCGGTCAGCTTGCCCTCGGCGGCCAGCGCCGCGACCGCGGCGTGGGCGACGTGGAAGCGGTCCACCTCGAAGTGGCGGCGCAGGTTCTCGCGGGTGTCGCTGCGGCCGTAGCCGTCGGTGCCCAGCACGCTGTAGCGCATCGGCACGTACTCGCGGATCTGGTTGGCGAACGCGCGCACGTAGTCGGTGGCGGCGATCGCCGGACCCTGGCGGCCTTCCAGCTGCTGGGTGACCCACGGCTTGCGCGGCGCCTTGGCCTCGGGATGGAAGCGGTTCCAGCGTTCGGCGTCGATGCCGTCGCGCGCCAGCTCGGTGAAGCTGGGGCAGGACCAGATGTCGGCCTTCACCCCGAAATCGGCGTCCAGCAGCGCGGCGGCAGCGATCACCTCGCGCAGGATGGTGCCGCTGCCGAGCAGTTGCACGCGCAGCTCGCCCTTCTTCGGCTTGCCGGCGTCCTGCAGCAGGTACATGCCCTTGATGATCCCCTCCTCGCTGCCGGCCGGCATCTCGGGATGGGTGTAGTTCTCGTTCATCAGGGTGAGGTACCAGTACTCGTCGTGCTGCTCGGCCAGCATCCGCTGCATGCCGTGCTGCACCAGCACCACCACCTCGTAGGCGAAGGTCGGATCGTAGCTGCGCACGTTCGGGATCAGCGCGCTCTGCACGTGGGAATGCCCGTCCTCGTGCTGCAGGCCCTCGCCGTTCAGCGTGGTGCGGCCGGCGGTGCCGCCGAGCAGGAAGCCGCGCGCGCGCATGTCGCCGGCCTGCCAGGCGAAGTCGCCGATGCGCTGGAAGCCGAACATCGAGTAGTAGATGTAGAACGGCAGCATCTGCAGGTCGCTGGTGCTGTAGGCGGTGGCCAGGGCCATCCAGCTGGCGAACGCGCCGGCCTCGGTGATGCCTTCCTCCAGCACCTGCCCGGCCGCGTCCTCGCGGTAGAACATCAGCTGGTCGGCGTCCACCGGCTTGTACTTCTGGCCCTGCGGCGCGTAGATGCCCAGCTGGCGGAACAGGCCTTCCATGCCGAAGGTGCGCGCCTCGTCGGCCACGATCGGCACGCAGCGCGGGCCCACCTGCTTGTCGCGCAGGATGATGTTGAACATCTGCACGAACGCCATGGTGGTGCTGATCTCGCGCTCGCCGGTGGACTTCAGCAGGCGCTCGTAGGTCACCAGCGGCGGCACTTCCAGCGGCTTGCTGGCCTTGCGCCGGCGCTGCGGCAGGTGGCCGCCGAGCGCGGCGCGGCGCTCGCGCATGTACTCCATCTCCGGCGACTTCTCGTCCGGGCGGTAGAACGGGATCGCGCCGTCCTTCAGCTGGGCGTCGCTGATCGGCAGCTGGAAGCGGTCGCGGAACGCGCGCACCGCGTCGTCGTCCAGCTTCTTGGTCTGGTGGGTGGGGTTCAGCGCCTCGCCGGCCGCGCCCATGCCGTAGCCCTTGACCGTCTTGGCCAGCACCACGGTGGGCATGCCCTTGGTGTTCACCGCGGCGTGGTAGGCGGCATACACCTTGTGCGGGTCATGGCCGCCGCGGTTGAGGCGCCAGATGTCCTCGTCGCTCATGTTGGCGACCATCGCCAGCGTCTCCGGCGACTTGCCGAAGAAATGCTCGCGGGTGTAGGCGCCGCCGAAGGCCTTGCAGTTCTGGTACTCGCCGTCCACCGTCTCCATCATGATCCGGCGCAGCGCGCCGCTGGTGTCCTTGGCCAGCAGCGGGTCCCAGTAGCTGCCCCAGATGGTCTTGATGACGTTCCAGCCGGCGCCGCGGAACTGGCCTTCCAGCTCCTGGATGATCTTGCCGTTGCCGCGCACCGGGCCGTCCAGCCGCTGCAGGTTGCAGTTGATGACGAACACCAGGTTGTCCAGGCCCTCGCGGCCGGCCACGCCAATCGCGCCCAGCGATTCGGGCTCGTCGGTCTCGCCGTCGCCGAGGAAGCACCACACCTTGCGGTCGGTCTTCGGCATCAGGCCGCGCGCCTCCAGGTATTTCCAGCTGCGCGCCTGGTAGATCGCCGCCAGTGGGCCCAGGCCCATGCTGACGGTGGGGGTCTGCCAGAAGTCGGGCATCAGCCACGGGTGCGGGTAGCTGGAGATGCCGCGGCCATCGACCTCCATCCGGAAGTGGTCGAGCTGGGATTCGTTGATGCGGCCCTCGAGGAAGGCGCGGGCGTAGATGCCCGGGGCGCTGTGGCCCTGGATGTAGAGCAGGTCGCCCGGGTGGCCGTCGGACGGCGCGCGCCAGAAGTGGTTGAAGCCGACGTCGTACAGGGTGGCGGAGCTGGCGAAGCTGGCGATGTGGCCGCCCAGCGAGCCGGGCTTGCGGTTGGCGCGCACCACCATCGCCATCGCGTTCCAGCGGATGATGGAGCGGATCCGCCATTCCATGTGCGCATCGCCCGGCATCTGCGGCTCCAGGTGGGCCGGGATGGTGTTGACGTACTCGGTGGTGGGCGAGAACGGCAGGTGGGCGCCGGCGCGGCGGGTCAGCTCGACCATGCCCTCCAGCAGCTGGTGCGCGCGCTGCGGGCCGTCATGGTCGATCACCGCCTTCAGCGATTCGATCCACTCGCGCGACTCCTGCGGATCGGGGTCGTTCTGCAGCATCTCGTTGAGCCAGTTCATCGCGCGCGTCCTCGCCGGAAACCTAAGTCGAGGGCGCAGTCTAGCAAGCCCGGCGCGGTGGAAGTTGCTGCATCGCAGCTCGAATCATGTTTTATCCGGGTTTTTCCAAAATCACGCCCATATCGACCGCAAACGCACGCGCCCGGCCCGCGGCAAGGCGGGACAGGCGCGTGGAAAAGACATGGCCGGGGCCGCAGCGACGCCAGGCGCCGACCACAGGGCCGGGTAAACCCGCCGGCCGGCGCGGCGTCAGCCGGCGCGGGCCTTCATCTCGGCGCGGATTTGCGCGTCCACCGCGGCGAGCGCGGTCATGTTGACCACCCGCCGCGAGGACGAGGCCGGGGTGAGGATGTGCGCCGGCTGGTCCAGGCCCATCAGGATCGGGCCGATCGCCACGCCGCCGGTGGCCACGCGGATCAGGTTGTAGCCGATGTTGGCGGCGTCCAGGTTCGGCATCACCAGCAGATTGGCGCGCCCCTTCAGGGTGGTGTTGGGGAACATGCGCTGGCGCAGCGCCTCGTCCCAGGCGGTGTCGGCCATCATCTCGCCGTCCACCTCCAGCTTGGGCGCGCGCTGGCGCAGGATCTGGTAGGCGCGCGCCATCTTCTGCGCGCTGGCGTCGGTATGGCTGCCGTAGTTGGAATGCGACAGCAGCGCCACCTTCGGCTCGATCCCGAACAGCTTCAGCCGGTAGCTGGCCTGCAGGGTGGCCTCCGCGATCTGCTCGGCGCTCGGGTCCACCTGCACGTGGGTGTCCACGAAGAACCACGCGCCCTGGTCGTTGAGCACGCCGGTCATCGCGGCGGTGCCGGTGATGCCCGGCTCGAAGTCGAACACGCTGCGCAGGTAGCCCAGCTTCTTGTGGTAGCGGCCCACCAGGCCGGTGATCAGCGCATCCGCCTCGCCGCGCTCCACCATCAGCGCCGCGATCAGGGTCGGCCGCGAGCGCATCAGGTTCTTGGCCGCGTCCGGGGTGACCCCGCGGCGCTCGGTCAGGGCGTGGTACTGGCGCCAGTACTCGTCGAAGCGCGGGTCGTCGTTGATGTTGGTGAGCTCGAAATCCACCCCGGCGCGCATGCGCAGGCCGAGCTTGGCGATCCGGCTTTCGATCACCTCGGGCCGCCCGATCAGGATCGGGAAGGCCAGGCCCTCGTCGATCACCGTCTGCACCGCGCGCAGCACCACGAACTCCTCGCCCTCGGCATACACCACGCGCTTGCGGTCGGCGCGCGCACGCTCGTACACCGGCTTCATCATCAGGCTGGTGCGGTGGATGAACTGGCCCAGCTTCTCGCGGTAGGCGCCGATGTCGGCCAGCGGGCGGCTGGCCACGCCGGAGTCCATCGCCGCCTGCGCCACCGCCGGCGCCAGCATGGTCAGCAGGCGCGGGTCGAACGGGCGCGGGATCAGGTACTCGCGGCCGAAGGTGGGCACCTCGCCGCCGTAGGCCGCGCCGAGGTCGGACGACTCCATCCGCGCCAGCTGCGCGATCGCGCGCACGCAGGCCAGCTTCATCGCCTCGTTGATGGTGGTGGCCCCCACGTCGAGCGCGCCGCGGAAGATGTAGGGGAAGCACAGCGCGTTGTTGACCTGGTTCGGGTAGTCGCTGCGGCCGGTGGCGATGATCGCGTCCGGGCGCACCGCGCGCGCCTCGTCCGGCAGGATCTCCGGATACGGGTTGGCCAGCGCCAGGATGATCGGGTTCTCCGCCATCGTGGCCACCATCTCCGGCTTGAGGATGCCGCCCGCGGACAGGCCCAGGAAGATGTCGGCCCCGGCCACGATCTCGGCCAGGGTGCGCTTGTCGGTATCGCGCGCGTAGCGCGCCTTGTCCGGATCGAGGTTGGCGCGCCCGGTGTGGATCACGCCGTCGCGGTCGAACGCCAGGATGTTCTCCGGCTTCACCCCCAGCGCCACCAGCATGTCCAGGCAGGCGATGCCCGCCGCGCCGGCGCCGGTGGTGGCCAGCTTCACTTCGTCGATCTTCTTGCCCGCCACCTCCAGCGCGTTCAGCACCGCGGCACCGACGATGATCGCGGTGCCGTGCTGGTCGTCGTGGAACACCGGGATCTTCATGCGCTCGCGCAGCTTGCGCTCGACGATGAAGCATTCCGGCGCCTTGATGTCCTCGAGGTTGATGCCGCCGAAGGTCGGCTCCAGGCTGGCGATGATGTCCACCAGCTTGTCCGGGTCTTTTTCGGCGACCTCGATGTCGAACACGTCGATCCCGGCGAACTTCTGGAACAGCACGCCCTTGCCTTCCATCACCGGCTTGCCGGCCAGCGGGCCGATGTCGCCCAGGCCCAGCACCGCGGTGCCGTTGGAGATCACCGCCACCAGGTTGCCGCGCGCGGTGTATTCGCTGGCCTTGGCCGGATCGGCGGCGATCTCCTCGCAGGCGAACGCCACCCCCGGCGAATACGCCAGGGCGAGGTCGCGCTGGGTCACCATCGGCTTGGTGGCGGTGACCCGGATCTTGCCCCTCGGCTCGTGCCGGTGGTAATCGAGTGCGGCCTGCTTCAGGTCGTCTTGGGCGGCGTGGTCGGACATCGAAGCGTGTTCCCTGCTTGCAGTTGCGTGGCGGCAATTGGGGGATGATACCGGCTTCCCTCCGCCCGGTTCCCCGCGTGCCGCCCGCCTCCGTGCTTTCCTCCACGCCTTCGCGCCTGCCCCTGGCGGCGGCATGGCCGCTGCTACTGGCGATCGCGGTGCTGCTGCTGTCGTGGCCACTGCTGCGCAATCCCGGCTATTTCAGCCATGACGAACTGCAATGGGCGGTGTTCGCCGCCGACGGCAGCGCCGCGCCCTGGTACGACACCCACGCCTTCCAGTACCGCCCGCTGGCGTTTTCGACGTGGATGGCGCTGTCGCGCGCGCTGTTCGCCACCCCGATGCAGTTCCACCTGGTGCTGGCGGCCTGGGGCGCGGCCAACGCGGTGCTGCTGGCGCTGCTCGGGCGCGGCTTCGGGCTGCGCCGCTGGCCGGCTGCGCTGGCCGCGCTGGGCTTCGCGCTCGGCCCGTTCGCCGCCTACGTGCATGGCTGGGTCGGCTGTATCGCCGACCTGCTGTGGCTGTCCTGCGCCCTGCTGCTGGGGCTGGCGGTGGAGCGCGCGCGCCATCCTTGGCAGGCGGCGCTGGCCGCCGCCGTGCTGACCGCCGCGGCCCTGCTGGCGAAGGAGGCGGCGCTGGCGATCCCGCCGCTGCTGTGGCTGGGCGGGTGGTGGCAGGGGCGGCCGCGGGCATGGCGGGCGGCGTGGCTCGCCGCCGCAGCGGTGGCGGCGGCCTGGCTGGCCTGGCGCTGGGATGCGCTGCTGCACGCCCCGCAGGCCGGCGCGCAGTACGCGCTCTCGGCCTGGCATGTGCCGCGCCGCTGGTTGGAGTACCAGCTGTTCCCGCCACTGCTGCCCACCTTCGAAATCGGCAACAGCCTGCGCCGGCTGCCACTGGCGCTCGCCGCCGCGCTGGTCTGGCTGGGCGTGCTGGCAGCGCTGTGGCGCGCCGGCCGGCGCAGGCCACCGCTGGGGTTGCTCGGCGGGCTCGCCACCCTGCTGCCGGTGCTGCCGCTGGCCACCCACGCCAACCACTACGGCAATGGCGATTCGGCGCG
>CAYYAT010000090.1:0-6933 GCA_964469595.1 uncultured Thermomonas sp. | reverse complement strand
GGTCCAGGTCGCGCACCAGGATGTGCAGCAGATAGTCCATGTCGCCGGTCAGCGCGTGGCAGGCGACGATCTCCGGCCAGCCGTTCACCTGTTCGGCGAACACCGCGATGCGCGCCGCGTCGTGGCTCTTCAGCTGCACCCGGACGAACGCCTGCAGGCCCAGGCCGAGCTTTTCCGGATCGACCTCGGCGCGGTAGCCGGCGATCACCCCGGCACGCTCCAGCCGCTGCACCCGGCGCAGGCAGGCCGAGGGGGACAGGTGCACGCGCTCGGCCAGCTCGGCGTTGGTCTGGCGCGCCGCGCGCTGGAGTTCCGCTAGCAGCAACAGGTCGATCCGATCCAGCGGATATTCGGACATTCGTTCCGCCATTTCGCAGTTATGCGCAATTATATTGCGCATAACGCCGATATTTGCGCAACAACGCAGACATCTTGCGCCGCCGCCGGCTTAGGCTGGAAGACCCCAGCCGCCTGCCGGATTCGCCATGTCCGCCCTGCCCACACCCCGCCGCCTCGAGAACATCCAGACCGACCGCGGATCGCTGCCGGTGTATGCCACCGGCACGGTGGAGCAGCCGTGGGAGAGCTACACCGCCACCGACCATGACGTGTGGCGCCGGCTGTACGCGCGCCAGCGCGAGATCCTGCCCGGGCGCGCCTGCGACGCCTTCCTGCGCGCGCAGGACGGGATGGGCATGACACCGGACCGCATCCCCCGGTTCACCGACTTGAACCAGGCGCTGGGCAAGGCCACCGGCTGGCAGATCGTCGGCGTGGAAGGGCTGCTGCCCGAACTGGATTTCTTCACCCATCTCGCCCATCGCCGCTTCCCGGTGAGCTGGTGGATCCGCCGGCCCGAGCAGATCGACTACATCGAGGAACCCGATCTCTTCCACGACCTGTTCGGCCACGTGCCGCTGCTGATGGACCCGATGTTCGCCGACTACCTGCAGGCCTACGGCCAGGGCGGGGTGAAGGCCCACGGCATCGGTCCGGACGCGCTGATGCAGCTGGCGCGGCTGTACTGGTACACGGTCGAGTTCGGCCTGATCCGCCAGCCCGACGGCCTGCGCATCTACGGCGCCGGGATCGTCAGCTCCAAGGGCGAGTCCATCTACAGCCTGGAAAGCGCCGCGCCGAACCGGATCGGATTCGACCTGGAGCGGGTGATGCGCACCCGCTACCGTATCGACACCTACCAAAAGACCTATTTCGTGATCGACAGCTTCGAGCAGCTGATGGACGCGACGCGGCCGGACTTCACCCCGATCTACGCGCGCCTGGCCGGGCAGGAGACGATCCCAGCCGGCGACGTGCTACCCGGCGACCGCGTATTCCAGCGCGGCAGCGGCGAGGGCTGGGCGCACGCCGGCGACGTGTGACCCCCGCGCGGCGCACGCGGCGCCGCTGCCCGCTATATCCTCGGGGCATGGACATCCGCTTGCGCGAACTCGTTTCTCCGCTGGTCTGGTGGCGCTGGGCGCGCCAGTGGCGGCAGGTGCATGTGGTCGGCCGGATCGACCGGATCGCGGTGCTCGAACATGTGCACGACAGCGGCCAGCTAGGGCCGCGCTATGCCTTCATGGTGGTGCTCTCCTGCGGCATCGCCACCCTGGGGCTGCTGCAGAATTCGGCCGCCGTGATCATCGGCGCGATGCTGATTTCGCCGCTGATGGGGCCGATCATCAACCTCGGCATGGGCCTGGCGACCTTCGACCTGCGCACGGTGCGGGAATCGCTGGTTTCGCTGGGCGCTGGGATCGCGCTGGCACTGGCGATCGCCATGGCCATCGTCTGGCTGTCGCCGCTGCAGGAGGCCACCTCCGAGATCCTGGCGCGCACGCGGCCCACGCTGTTCGATCTGCTGGTCGCGATCCTGTCCGGCCTGGCCGGCGCCTATGCCACGGTGACCCGCAAGGGCGAGACCATCGTCGGGGTGGCGAACCCCACCGCGTTGATGCCGCCGCTGGCGGTCGTCGGGTTCGGGGTGGCGGTTGCCAACTGGGCCATCGCCGGGGGGGCGGCGTTCCTGTTCATGACCAACCTGCTGGCGATCGCGCTGTCGGTCACCATCATCGCCCGCTGGTACGGGTTCGGCGGGGCCGACAGCCCCAAGCAGACCGCGTGGCAGGCGATGTTGATCGTCTCCACGTTCCTGCTGCTGTCGATTCCCCTGGGCCTCGCCCTGCAGCGGATCGCCCGCCAGTCGCGCACGGAGCTGGCGGTGCGCGCCACGCTGGAGGCCGAAGCGGCCCGGGTCCACGGCCGCGTGTCGACCCTGCGCGTGGATGCCAGCAACCAGCGCGTGCTGGTGGACGTGGTGCTGATGCTGCCCTCCCACGTCGCCGGCCTGGACGCCGTGCTGGAAACCCGCCTGCAGCGCGCGGTCGGGCATCCGGTGGAGGTGAGCCTGCGCGAGATCGTGACCGCCGACGATGCCGCCATCGCCCGCCAGCAGGGCACGCTGGCCGAACTGCGCCGCAGCGTGCTGGCGCTGGAAGACCGCGAACAGGCGCGCGCCAGCCAGCAGCAGGCGCAGGCGGATGCGCGCGCACGCATGCTGGCCGCGGTGGCCGCGCAGCTCGGGCGCCTGCAGCGCAGCGATGACGGCCGCGGCTGGATGCTGCGGTTGGCGCCGGAAAACCGCATTCCGCTGGCGCGGGCGCGGCAGATCGAGCGCGAGCTCAATGCCACTGCCGCATCCGGCACGCTGCAGGTCATTCCTGCCCTGCAGACGCTGCCGGCGATCCTGCCGGGCGAGGTCAGCCCCGACGCTCCGGAAGCGGATGCCTCCCTGCAGGCCCAGCTGGACGCCCAGGCCTGGGCGCTGCAGCGCTGGCACAGCGGGGCGGTGGACGTGCTGCTGGCCACGCGCAGCAATGCCCAGGCGCATGCGTGGGAACAGGCGGTACGCGCCACCCTGGCCGCCCACCAGCTGCCGCTGGGGCGCGTGCAATGGCGGCGCGAGGCGCCCGCGCGGGTGCAACTGACGCCCGCCAGCGAGTGAGTCCGGCGCGCGCCCGAATCGCACAGGCGCGCCTGCTACAATGCGCCCCGTCATTGGGGAGTAGCCTCCCATCCTCCGGAAGGGGCTTGCGCCAACACACTCGGCCGGCCGGCCGTGGCGCAAGCAGGTTCCCGTGCCTGGCAAGACCTTTGACCACAGCGCCTCCATCCGTGGCCGGGGAGGCGCCGTGGTCATTCGTCTGCGGTCCGGCCCGGGAGTACCGATGGAATCCCTGCTCGTCCCCACCGCCGTGGTCGCCCTGGCCGAGATCGGCGACAAGACCCAGCTGCTCGCCTTCCTGCTCGCCGCGCGCTTCAAGAAGCCGCTGCCGATCGTGCTCGGCATCCTCGCGGCGACCCTGGTCAACCACGGCCTGGCCGGTGCGCTCGGCGCCTGGATCACCCACGCGCTCGACCCGGCGGCGCTGCGCTGGGTGCTGGGCCTATCGTTCCTGGCAATGGCGGCGTGGACCCTGGTGCCGGACAAGATCGAGGAAGAGGAAACCCGGATCGCCGGCCGCCTCGGCGTGTTCGGCGCTACCCTGGTGACGTTCTTCCTCGCGGAAATGGGCGACAAGACCCAGGTCGCCACGGTCGCCATGGCCGCGCACTACGCCTCGCCGCTGCTGGTGGTGATCGGCACCACGGCCGGCATGCTGATCGCGGACGTGCCCGCGGTGTTCCTCGGCGACAAGCTGGCCGACCGCATCCCGATGCGCCTGGTGCACGCGGTGGCGGCGGTGCTCTTCGCCCTGCTCGGCATCGCCACCCTGCTGGGGGCGGGCGCGCGCTTCGGGTTCTGAGGCTCCCCTCCCGCGCAACCGGGAGGAGTAGGCGACAATAGCGGCCCCGTCCCTGCCGAGGCCGTGCCCGTGACGCAAGCCCAGATCTCGCTGACCCGCTTCCTGATCGAGGAACAGCGCGCCGGCCGCATCAACCCCGAACTGCGGCTGCTGGTGGAAGTGGTGGCGCGCGCCTGCAAGCGCATCTCAATCGCGGTGGGCAAGGGCGCGCTGGGCGGGGTGCTGGGCGACGCCGGCGAGGCCGGGCAGGCCAGCATCAACGTGCAGGGCGAAGCGCAGAAGAAGCTGGACGTGCTCTCCAACGAAATCCTGCTGGAAGCCAACGCCTGGGGCGGCCACCTGGCCGGCCTGGCCTCGGAGGAAATGGACCACAGCCAACCGATTCCGGACGTGTATCCGCGCGGCAACTACCTGCTGCTGTTCGATCCGCTGGACGGCAGCTCCAACATCGACGTGAACGTCTCGGTGGGCACCATCTTCTCGGTGCTGCGCTGCCCGGAGGGCGTGACCACGCCGGGCGACGCCCACTTCCTGCAGCCTGGCACCGCGCAGGTGGCGGCCGGCTACTGCGTGTACGGCCCGCAGACCACGCTGGTGCTCACCGTCGGCCACGGCACCCACGCCTTCACCCTGGACCGCGAGGTGGGCAGCTTCACCCTCACCACCCGCGGCATGCGGATTCCGGTGGAGACCAAGGAGTTCGCGGTCAACATGTCCAACCAGCGCTTCTGGGAAGCGCCGATGCAGCAATACGTCGGCGACCTGCTGCTGGGCAAGGACGGGCCGCGCGGCAAGGACTTCAACATGCGCTGGGTGGCCAGCATGGTCGCCGACGTGCACCGCATCCTCACCCGCGGCGGCATCTTCAGCTAGCCGCTCGACAGCAAGTGCGCGCCCAAGGGCGGCAAGCTGCGGTTGATGTACGAAGCCAACCCGATGAGCTTCCTGGTGGAACAGGCCGGCGGCGCGGCCAGCACCGGCCGGATGCGCATGCTGGACGTGGTGCCCTCCAGCCTGCACCAGCGGGTGCCGGTCTTCCTCGGCTCGCGCGCGGAGGTGGCGGCCGCAGAGGACTATCACCGCCGCCACGACGCCACCCGCGCGCCGGCCTGAGCGCCGGCACGCCGCCGGATTTTCGGCACAATGCAGGCATGCACGCGTTCCTCCACCTGTGGCCCCAGATCGCGTTCGGCCTGATCCTGGCCGGCGGGCTGTACCTGTTCATCACCGAGAAGGTGCGGATCGACGTCACCGCGATGCTGATCCTGCTGGCGCTGGTGGTGACCGGCACCCTGGATGCGAAGCAGGCGCTGTCGGGCTTTGCCAGCGAACCGGCGATCATCGTCGCCGCGGTGTTCGTGATCTCCGGCGCGCTGGCCGCCACCGGGGTCACCGAGCACATCGGTGCCTGGATCGGGCGCGCCAGCGGGCGCTCGGAATGGCGCACGATCGCGGTGGTGATGCCGATCGTGGCCTTGCTCGCTTCGTTCACCCATCACGTGATGGTCACCGCGATGATGCTGCCGCTGCTGCTCAGGCACGCGCGCGACCGCCACCTGCCCGCCTCGCGCCTGCTGATGCCGATGTCGCTGGCGGCCTCGCTCGGCACCACCCTGACCCTGGTCAGCGCGCCGGCGTTCCTGCTCGCCAGCGACCAGCTGCAGCGTGCCGGCGCACGCGGGCTGGGCATTTTTTCGATCACCCCGATCGGCATCGCGCTGGTGGTGGTCGGCACCCTGTACATGCTGGCGGCGCGCTGGCTGCTGCCCAAGCGCAGCGGCGAGGGCGGCGAGGACGACTACCTGCGCCTGGGCCGCTTCCGCACCGAGCTGCTGGTGGTGCCCGGCGGGCAATGGGCCACCCGCACCCTGGCCGAGATGCAGAAGGCGATCGGCCCGTCGGTGCAGGTGCTCGGCTGGCTGCGCGACGGCGTGCGCCGCAGCGACCTCACCGCCGGCAGCCCGCTGCTGGGCGGCGACGTCCTGCTTGTGGAAGCCAGCGCCGACGAGCTGATGTCGCTGCATGACGATCCCGGGCTGGACCTCAACGCGATCGCACGCTTCCACGACACCCTCAGCGGCGAAGGCACGCCGCAGCTGGTGCAGACCGTGGTCGCACCCGGCTCGGAATTCATCGGCCGCAGCATCCGCGAGCTGGATTTCTCGCGCCAGTTCCATGCGGTGGTGGTCGGCCTGTGGCGGCATGCCGGGCAGGTCGCCGAGCGCCTGTCGGATGCGCGGCTGCGCGAGGGCGACCTGCTGGTGCTGTGGGGCCGCCCGTCGCGACTGGCCGAGCTCGCGTCCAACCACGGGTTCCTGCTGCTGGCGCCGTTCACGGGCGAGGCCAAGCGCCGCCTGCGCGCACCGCTGGCGCTGGCGATCCTGGGCGGCACCATCCTGCTCGCCGCCAGCAACCACCTGCCGGCACCGCTGGCCTTTCTGCTGGGTGCAGTGGCGATGGTTGCCACCCGCTGCATCGACATCCAGCAGGCCTACCGCGAGATCGACGTGCGCATTTTCGTGATGATCGCCGGGGTGATCCCGCTCGGCATCGCGATGGAGCAGACCGGCACCGCCGACCTGCTGGCCGGCGGGCTGGCCCACCTGGTCGCCCACTGGCCGCCGCTGGCGGTGCTGCTGGTGATGTTCACCGCCGCCGCGCTGCTGACCCAACCGATGTCGGACGCGGCCACGGTGGCGCTGCTCGGGCCGGTGGCGATCGCGCTGGCGCAGCTGCTGCACCTGCCGCCAACGCCATTCGTGGTGTGCACCGCGATGGGCGCGGTGGTGGCCTTCCTCACCCCGATCGGCCACCATGGCAACCTGCTCATCCTGCGTCCGGGGCAGTACCGTTTCGCGGACTTCCTGCGCGTGGGCCTGCCGCTGACCGTGTTGCTTGGCCTGGTCAGCGCGTGGATGGCGCGCTGGCTGTGGTTGAAGGGCCCGCTGCTGCCGCATTTCGGTTGACGGCCGCGCCGTCGAGGAGGCGCCATGATCACCCTGATCGCTCCCCGCAGCCACGATCTCGGCGGCTTCGAGGTGCGTCGCGCGGTCCCCAGCCTGCACGCCCGCAGCGTCGGCCCGTTCGTGTTCGTGGACCACATGGGGCCGGCGCTGTTCGAGCC
>CAYYAT010000089.1:0-6939 GCA_964469595.1 uncultured Thermomonas sp. | reverse complement strand
GGCCAGCGGCAGCACGCCGGCCCAGTCGCCGTGGCGCCCGGCCGCTTCCAGCGCGGCCGCGGCGTCTGCCAGCACCTGCGCGCCGACCAGCCGCGCGGCGCCCTTGATCTTGTGCGCCTGGCGGGTCAGGCCAGGCAGGTCGCCGGCCTCGTGCAGGCGCTCCAGCTCGTGCAGGTCGTCACGGGTGGTGGCGAGGAAGTCGTCCAGCAGCCCGCCCAGCGCGGCCGGGTCGCTGCCGCCCAGCGCCTCCAGCACGGCCGCGTCCAGCACCTGCGGTTCCTGCCCGGGGTCGCCGGCGGCGGCTTCCGCGCGCGCATTGTTGTCGGCCTGGATGCGGTGGCCCTCGTCCTCGTCCATGCCCGCGGCGCTGGCGGTATGCGGCAGCCAGCGCTGCAGGCAGGCGCCGAGCGCGGCGATCCCGACCGGCTTGGCCAGGTAGTCGTCCATGCCCGCGGCCAGGCAGCGTTCGGCCTCGCCCTTCAGGGCGGAGGCGGTGAGCGCCACCATCGGGGTGCGCGGCAGGCCGCGCCGCTCCTCTTCCTCGCGCAGCTTGCGCGCCAGCTGGTAGCCGTCCATGCGCGGCATGTGCACGTCCGTCAGCAGCAGCGCGTAGCGCCCGCTGCGCCAGCGCTCCAGGCCCTCCAGCCCGTCCTCGGCCGTTTCCGAGGCATACCCGGCCAGCGCCAGCTGGCGCTGGATCACCTGGCGGTTGGTGGCGTGGTCGTCCACCAGCAGTACCAGGCTGCGCTCGCGCTCGGCCTCGACCACGGTGGGCAGCCGGCGCGGCGCGAAACCGCCCAGGCGGCGGCCCGCGCGCGGCGGCTGCGGCAGCGCATCGGCGGGCGCACGCGGCAGGGTGAGGTGCAGGCGCATGCGGGTGCCCTTGCCGGGTTCGGACTCCATCTCGATGCGGCCGCCCATCAGTTCGGCGATGCGGCGGCTGATCGCCAGCCCCAGCCCGGTGCCGCCGAAGCGGCGGGTGGTGTCGGCTTCGGCCTGCGCGAACGGCTGGAACAGCCGCGCCTGCGCCTGCGCACTGATGCCGATGCCGGTGTCGGTGACCTGCAGCACCAGCGCGTCGCTGCCCAGCGGACCCGCGCCCGGGTCCTGGCCTTCGGCTTCCAGCGTGACGGTGACCCCGCCCTGCGCGGTGAACTTGATCGCGTTCGACAGGAAATTCCCCAGCACCTGGCGCAGCCGCACCGGATCCACCTCGTAGGCCGGCGCAAGGCCGCGGCCGATCCGGCATTCCAGCGCCAGCCCCTTGCTGGAGGCGGAGCCGGCGTAGCTGGCGACCACGCTGCGCACCAGCTCCGGCAGGTCGGTGGCGACCGGCTCCAGCTCCATCCGCCCGGCTTCGATCTTCGAGAAATCCAGGATGTCGCCGATGATCCGCAACAGGGTCTCGGCCGAGGCCTGGATCACGTTGAGCGCGCGCCGCTGCTCGGCATCCAGGCGGGTGTGCCCGAGCACCTCGATCATGCCGGTGACGCCGATCATCGGGGTGCGGATCTCGTGGCTCATCGCCGCCAGGAACGCGCTCTTGGCGTGGTTGGCCTCGCGCGCGCGCGCCTCGCTGTCGCGCAGGGCACGCTCCAGCCGCTTGAGGTGGGTGAGGTCGGTGGCCACCGCCAGCAGGCCGATCATCTCGCCGGTATCGCTGCGCATCGCCGACAGCGCCAGCAGCACCGGCAGGGTCCGCCCGCGCTGATGGCGCAGGGCGAACTCGCGCGGCGGCTCGCGGTGGCGGGCCAGCTCGCGCAGCGCGGTCCAGTCAGCCGGCACGGTGTAGCCGTAGGCCTCGCTGAGCCCGCGCGCCAGCGCGCCGAGCGCCTCCGGATCGAGGATCACGTCCAGCCGCTCGCGCCCGAGCAGCGATCCGGCCGGCCAGCCCAGCAGCTTCTCCGCGAACGGATTGACCTGCGAGAA
The DNA here is from genome assembly GCA_964469595.1 of uncultured Thermomonas sp. Classification (GTDB taxonomy): domain Bacteria; phylum Pseudomonadota; class Gammaproteobacteria; order Xanthomonadales; family Xanthomonadaceae; genus Thermomonas. Next base: position 5,010 of record CAYYAT010000089.1, on the reverse strand, counting down.
CACCCCGTTATCGTCCACCGCGAAGATCGCGGTCTGCGCCGCCTCCAGCAGCAGGCGCTGGAACTGCTCGCGGCGCTCCAGTGCCACCCGCACCCTGTCGTTGCGCGCGAGCTGGTCGGTGAGCTGGGCTTCCATCCGCCGCACCTGCTCGCGCATGCGCAGGAAGCTGTCCATCACCTCGCCCAGTTCGCCGCGCGGCTGGAACCGCGGCAGGCTGGTGTAGTCGTGGCGGGCCATGTCGAGGGCCAGCCGATGCAGGCTCTCCACCCCGCGATAGCCATTGCGCAGCACGCGCCGGCCGAACAGCGCGACCAGCACGAAGCACAGCAGCGACAGCCCGATGCGCGCGCGCCCGAACCAGGTGGCCCGCACCAGTTCATCCCGCACCAGCGCATCCGCGCGCGCCTGGCCGAGGGCGTCGATCTGCTCCAGGCGCGCCACCAGCGGGTCCACCGCCGGGTACAGCTCGCGGTCGGCGAACCGGCCCAGCGCCAGGATGTCCTGGCGCTGCACGATGTCCTGCAGGTCGGCCAGCGCCTGGTCGGCGCGCGGGCGCGCCAGCAGCGCCTGCGCCAGCAGCGCGCGGCCCTCCTCGTCCAGCGGCATCGCCTGCAGCGCCCGCCATTCCACCGCGGCCTCGGACTGCGCGCGCGCCAGCGTGGCTGCCGCCTGCTGCCAGTCGATCAGGTAGTTGCGGGTGCGGAAGGTGGTGTCCACCAGGTCCATTTCGTAAGTGTTGGACAGCCGGCGGATGCGCCGCATGCCAGCCAGCACGTCGTCGCGCATCGACACCAGCGCGCGCTCGGCCAGGTATTGCTGGAGCTGGTCGAGCGACAGCACCAGCACGCAGGTGACCACGAACAGTCCGAACAGCCCCAGCAGCTGCTTGCGGATGCTGTAGCGCAGGGCGTCGAAACGCATGGATCAGGCCCGGGCGGGGGACGGCATGCCGGACACCCGGCTCAGTGCACCGGCCGCCGCCAGCGCGCGATCGCCGCGGGCAGCTCGCTGCCCGGCACCGGACGCCCGATCAGCCAGCCCTGCGCCACCTCGCAGCCCAGCTCGGCCAGCAGTTGCCAGTCCTCGGCGGTCTCCACCCCTTCCGCCACCGTGACCAGGCGCAACTTGCGCGCCAGGTCCAGGCTGGCCTCCACCATCGCGCGCTTGCGTGGCTGCAGATGCGCGCCGCACACGAATTCCTTGTCGATCTTGAGCTCGCTGAAGGGCACCTGCGCCAGCTGCGCCAGCGAGGAATAGCCGGTGCCGAAATCGTCGATCGACAGCCCGAAGCCCTTCAGGCGCAGGCGCGCCAGCACGCTCAGGCCGCAGGCGGCGTCCGCCATCACCGAGCTCTCGGTGATCTCCAGCACCACGTCATCCGGCTTGAGGCCGTGGCTTTCGACGATCGCCTGGTAGCGGTCGGCGGCCTGGGCGTCGGCCAGCGCCAGCGGCGAGACGTTGACCGAGAGCTTCAGCCGCATGCCGTCGCGGTTCCACTGCCGCAGCCAGCGGCAACCTTCGTCGAGCATGCGGTCGGTCAGCGCATGCGCCTGGCCCTCGCGCTCCAGCAGCGGCACGAACTGCAGCGGGCGCACCACGCTGCCGTCGCTGCGCTCCCAGCGCGCCAGCGCCTCCACCCCGACGATCTTGCCGTTGCCAAGCTCGGCCTGCGGCTGGAACCACGGCACGATCTCGCCATGCGCCAGCGCCGCCAGCAGGGCCGGCACGCTGAAATCGCTGGCGGCCTCGTCCAGCGCCTCGCCAGCGTGGTCGCCGAAGCGCGCCAGCACCTCCTGCAGCTTGTCACGGGTGAGCGGCTTCTCCACGCTGCCCAGCACCCGCAGCCCATAGGCGCGGGCCATGGTCTGCACGGTGTTGAGCAGGGCGGGGTCCAGCGCGCTGACCACCACCACCGCGCGCGCCAGATGCTCCTGCGCGATCTGGCCGATGCATTCGATGCCGTCCATGCCCGGCATGTCCAGGTCCACCAGCACCACGTCCGGCGGGCTGGGCTGGCGCCGCAGCACGTCCAGCGCATGCAGCCCGTCGGCACCTTCGAGGGTGCGCTCGACCCCGAGCTCGGCCAGCAGCCGCAGCGCGATCCTGCGCTGGAAGCCGTGGTCCTCGATCACCATCACCTGGAGTTCCGATCCAGTCATGCCATTCCCCCCGGACGCATGCGGCGAACCCCAAGACTACCGCAGCCGGGCAGCCTGCGGGTAGGCTGGCAGGCCTCGGCCCGTGGCCGCCGCCCGCCCCCCCATCCGCGCATGCAACCGCTGGTCTTCCACAATGGCCATGTCCTGACCGAGCGCGGCTTCGAGCCGGAGGCCTGCGTGGTGGTCGAGGACGGCCATATCGTCGCCGTGCTGCATGGCGATCCGCCTGGCGGCGGGATCCGCATCGACCTCGAAGGCGGCTATCTGGCGCCCGGCTTCATCGACATCCAGGTGAACGGCGGCGGCGGGGTGCTGTTCAACAACGCGCCCAGCGTCGAAGGCATCGCCGCGATCGCCCGCGCGCACCGCCGGTTTGGCACCACCGGCCTGCTGCCGACCCTGATCAGCGACGACGCCGAAGTGATGCGCCGCGCGGTCGCGGCCGTGCGCGCTGCGATCGCGCAGAGCGTGCCCGGCGTGCTCGGCATTCATCTGGAGGGCCCGTACCTGGCGCCGGCGCGCAAGGGCACCCACGACGCCGCCCGCTTCCGCGTGCCGGAGGCCGCGGAGATCGCGCTGGCGACCGCGCTGGACAACGGCGTCACCCTGATCACCCTGGCCCCGGAGCGGGTGCCGACGGAGTCCATTCGCGCCTTGGTCGCACGCGGCGCGATCGTGTGCGCCGGGCATACCGATGCCAGCTACGAGCAGATGTGCGCCGGCTTCGCCGCCGGGATTGCCGGCGTCACCCACCTGTACAACGCGATGTCGCCGCTGCAGGGGCGCGAGCCGGGCATGGTCGGCGCGGCGCTGGACAACGCGCACTGCTGGTGCGGGATCATCGTGGACGGCGTGCACGTGCATCCGGCCAGCCTGCGCATCGCATTGGCGGCGAAACCGCGCGGCAAGGTGCTGCTGGTGACCGATGCGATGCCGATGGTGGGCGCCGATTCACCGACCTTCGACCTGTACGGCGAAACCATCACCGCGCGGGACGGGGTGGTGCGCAACGCCGCGGGCGCGCTGGCCGGCTCCGCGCTGGACATGGCCAGCGCCGTGCGCAACGCGGTGCGCCTGCTCGGCCTGGGCCTGGACGAGGCCTGCCGGATGGCCGCGCAATACCCGGCGGAGGCGATCGGCCTGGGCGCCAACCACGGCCGGATCGCACCCGGCTACCGCGCCGACCTGGTGTGGCTGGATGCGCAGGCGCAGGTGCGCGCGACCTGGATCGCGGGGCGGGCCGACGCGTGAGCGCGGCCGCGGCGGGCGAAGGCCGGGCTGGCGCTCAGGTCCCCGGCGCGTTCAACAGGCGGATCCCCGACCGCTCCAGCGGATAGACCCCGCTGTCGGGCAGCGCCTCGGGGGAGCCTGCGGTCCGCAGCTGCTCGCGTGCCCACGGCAGGTCGCGCACGGTCGGATCGGGAATATAGCTCTCCCATTCCCCGGGCTTCGGCAGGTTCTGTCCCTGCATCAGGAAGGCCACCGGAACCCGCACCGACCAATCGTCCTGCCCCACCTCCTTGCCGGTGGTGGGCGGCAGGAACGTCCACCTGCGCGCAGCAGCCAGCGCGGCATCCGCGAACTGCCTGCGCAGCTCGGCCATCTGGCTCTCGGTGCCCAGCGTGCGCAGGTTCACCCGCTCGATCCCGGCCTCCTGCACCCGGCCGTCGCGGCCGAAGCGGACCACCACATAGGCGATCCCCTGCGCCCTCACTCCCAAAGCACCCCTCGGATACCGGGGGGGATCCATGCGGGCCGCGTGGGGCACATCGGTCGCAGGCCGTTCCTTGTCGCTGCCGAACCAGGTGGCGGCGATGCGTACCTGCATGCCGCCGCCGTCCTGCGGATGGGCGACCAGGCGAATCCGCATCGGGGCCTCGGCGGTCACGGCGGCGCCATCGAGCACCACCGGCTCAAACCTCCAGCGGCGGATGTTGGCGTCGAGGAACTGCTCCAGCGGCGCACCCAACGCCCGCGTATCGTCCAGTTTGTAATCCTTCACCGTGCCATCCGGCGCGATCACGATCTTGCCGGTCACCAGCAGGCTGGACTCCACCAGCTTGCGCGCAGCACGCGGATTCCCGGCCTCGCTGCTCAGCGGCAGCGACACCAGCGCGATTGCAAGCAGTAGTCCCAGGATGTAACGCATCGGTTTGCTCTCCCTTCAAGCGCGATGTCCTGCGCGCCTCGCCGCGCAGGCGCGATCCTAGCCGACTCTACACGAGAATGCGCCCGGGGGCTGCCGGCCGCGGCTGGTAAACTACGCAATATCCGTTCAAACGCCGCGCCCGCGGCGTTTTCGCCGTTTACAGGAAGGCTGTCATGACCAGCACCGCCGAGCTGTCCTCGCCCGAATCCGCCAAGTCGCTGCTGACGCACGACGTGCTGGACACCGACTACACGCTGGAAGACAAATACCGGCGCACCCAGGGCCGGATCTACCTGTCCGGCGTGCAGGCGCTGGTGCGGCTGCCGCTGATGCAGCGCCTGCGCGATCAACGCGCGGGGCTGGACACCGCTGGCTTCATCAGTGGCTATCGCGGCAGCCCGCTGGGCGGGTTCGACCTGGAGCTGTGGCGCGCGAAGAAGCACCTGGAGGCGGCGGGGGTGACGTTCACCCCGGGCCTGAACGAGGACCTCGGCGCCACCATGGTGTGGGGCACGCAGCAGGCCAACCTGTTCCCGGGCGCGAAGCACGCCGGCGTGTTCGGCATGTGGTACGGCAAGGGCCCGGGCGTGGACCGCTGCGGCGACGTGTTCAAGCACGCCAACGCGGCGGGCACCTCGAAGCACGGGGGCGTGCTGGCGCTGGCCGCCGACGACCACGCCTGCCGCAGCTCGACCCTGCCGC
>CAYYAT010000088.1:355-6963 GCA_964469595.1 uncultured Thermomonas sp. | reverse complement strand
ACCCTGGCGCGGATCTTCGCCGGCATCGTGTTCGTGGTCGCCGCCTACATCCTCGACCGCAGAGGTAGCGCGCTGCGGCTCGCGGGTTGATCCATCAGGAGGATGCCGATTCCGATGCCGATTCCGTCGCGGGCGGCGTGCGCGGCTGGCCCTGCAGCACCCGCACCAGCGCCGGCAGCGCGAGCAGCACCAGCGGCACCGCGGCGATCAGGCCGAAGATGATGGCGGTGGCCAGCGGCTGCTGCAGCCCGGCGCCGCGGCTGATGCCCAGCGCCAGCGGGCTCAAGGTGAGAATTGCGATCAGCGCCGACATCAGGATCGGCCGCAGGCGTTTCTCGCCGGCCTCGGCCAGCGCGCGCGCGCTGGCCGGCTGCCCGGCCGGCAGCTCCGAGAAATAGAACACGATCAGCTCGGTCACCATGCCGACCACCATGGTCAGGCCCATCAGCGCCGACACGTCCAGTTCGATCCCGGTCAGCCACAGGCCGATGAACACCGCCGCCGCGCTGAGCAGCACGGTCGTCATCGCCGCCAGCGTCCAGGCGATGCGCTCGAACAGGAAGGTCAGCAGCAGCGCCGCCAGCAGCAGCGCGGCGCTGAACACCATCGTCATATCCGCGAAGCTCTGCCGCTGCTGCGCATACAGCCCACCGTACTCCACCCGGATCGCCGCCGGCAGCTGCAGCGCGGCCACTGTCCTGCGCACCTCGGCCATGGCCGAGCCGAGATCGCGGCCTTCCAGGCGCGCGGTGACGTCGATGAACGGCGCCAGGTCCTCGCGCGTGCGCTGCTTCTGCCCGGCCACCACCGTGACCTGCGCGACCTGGCCGAGGCGCAGGCCGTGGCCGTCGGGGGCGACCAGCGGCAGCTGCGCCAGCTCCGCCGCGCGCGCGCGCAGGTCGGCTGGACCGCGCACGCGCACGTCCAGCATCTGCTCGCCGACCCGCACCCGGGTGGCGACGCTGCCGCCGACCAGGGCCTCCACCTGGTCCGCCACCTGCGCCGGGTCCAGCCCGTGCAGGCGCGCGCGGCCGGCATCCACCCGGATCGCGATGGCGTCACCGGCCACGCGCAGGCCATCCACCACCTCCACCACGCCGGGAATGCGTGCGATCGCCGTGGCTACCCGGCGCGCGGCCGGTGCGAGCTGCGCCGGATCGTCGCCGAACAGCTTGATCTCGATCGGCTGCGGCACCGCGGTCAAGTCGCCGATCAGGTCTTCCATCAGCTGCGCGGTCTCTACCTGCAATCCCGGCACCTGCGTGGCGATCTTCTGGCGGATTTCCGCCATCACCGCTTCGATCGGACGCCGGCGGCCGTCCTTCAGGCGCACGAAGTAGTCGCCTTCGTCGGCCTCGGTCAGCCCGCCGCCCAGCTGCAGGCCGGTGCGGCGCGAATAGCTGGCGACCTCGGGTGTGGTGCGAATGATGGCCTCGACCTGGCGCAGCAGGCGGTCGGTATCGTCCAGCGCGGCGCCGGGTTGGGCCTTGTAGTCGATGATGAAGCCGCCTTCGTCCATCTTCGGCATGAAGCCGGACGGTACCTTGTACCAGGCCAGCCCGCCGCTGACGGCCAGCGCGATCACCAGCCCTCCGGCGAATCGCGCCGGGCGCGCCATCACCGCCTGCAGGGCGCGATGGTAATGGCGCAGCAGCCAGCCCAGCCAGCCGTCGGCGCGTTCGGCCAGCGCGGCATCGCGCGGGCGCAGCCAGTGCGCGCACAGCAGCGGGATCAAGAGGCGCGCATACAGCAGCGAGATCACCAGCGCCGCGACCATGGTCACCGCCAGCGCCTTGAAGAAGCCGCCGCTGACGCCGGCGATGAAGGCCAGCGGCAGGAACACCACGATGGTGGCGCCGGTGGAGCCCAGCAGCGGGCGGGTCATTTCCGCGGCGGCCGCGAGGATGTCCGGCGGCGTGCGCGCGCGGCCTTCCTGCATGCGTCGCATGACGTGCTCCAGCATCACCACCGCATCGTCCACGATCAGGCCGACCGCCGCCGCCATGCCGCCCAGGGTCATCATGTCGAAGTGCATCCCCAGCGCGTACAGCAGCAGGCTGGTGGCGGCCAGCACCGCCGGCAATACGGCCGCGGTGATCGCCACCAGTCGCCAGGAGCGCAGGAACAGCCACAGCACCAGCCCGGCCAGCAGGGCGCCGAGCAGGATCGCGTCGCGCACCGCGCCGGCGGCGCCCACCACCAGTTCCGACTGGTCGTAGAACGGCGTCACCTTGACGCTCGGCGGCAGCCCCAGGCCGGCCAGCCGGGCCTGGGTCTGTTGCACGATGCGCACGGTGTCGCCCCCCAGGCCCTGGCGCACGTTGACCAGTACCGCGCGGTGGCCATCGCTGTTGACCAGGGTGTAGCTGGGCTGGCGGGCGGGGCGGATCTGCGCGATCTCGCCCAGCGTCACCTGGCCGGCGGCCGCGCTGTCGCCGGATTTGACCGGAATCCGCGCCAGCGCCGCTGGCGTGGCCGTGCGGTGTTCGACCAGCACCAGGTACAGGCGGTGGCGATCCTGCAGGCGGCCGACCCCGCGCACCAGGTTGGCCTGGGTCAGCGCGCGCGCCACGTCGTCGATCGACAGCCCGAGCGCGGTCAGCCGCGCCGGGTCCACCTCCACCGCGAACTCGCGCGGGGCGCCGCCGAGCACGTCCACCCCGGCCACGCCGTCCACCGCGGTCAGCGCCGGGCGGATCTTCAGCTCGGCCAGCTGGCGCAGCGCCTGCACGTCGAGGCTGTCGGACGTCAGCGCCAGCCCCAGCACCGGGAACAGGCTGGGATCGGAGCGGCGCACCTCGTAATCGGTGCCGGGCGGCAGGCTGGCGGCCACCGTCGCCAGCGCGCCCTGGGTGGCCAGGGTCGCCTGCGCCATGTCCTGTCCCCAGGGGAAGTTCAGCGCGATCTCGGCCGAACCGCGGCTGGTGGTGGAGCGGATGTGGGCGACCCCGGGCACGCCGCGCAGCGCCACTTCCATCGGCCGGGTGATCTCGGCCTCCATCTGCGCCGGATCGCGCTCGCCGGCGTCGATCGCGACCAGCACGCGCGGGTAGTCGATGTGCGGGAACAGGCTCACCGGCATGCGCAGCGCACCGACCACCCCGCCCAGGGTGAGCAGCAGCAGCGCCAGCCACAGGCTGCGCGCGTGGCGGGTGAGGGCGCTGCTCATCGCGTGCGCACCTTCAGGCCGTCTTCCAGCGCGGTGCCGCCGGCGACGACCACCTGTTCGCCGGCGCGCACGCCGGAGAGGAGCGCGGCCTGGCGGGCGTCGGTCGGCCCCACCCGCACGTCGCGGCGATGCGCAACCCCGTCTTTCACCACGTACACATAGGGCTGGCCAGGATCCTCGGCACGCGCACGCCGCCGTCGTCCAGCAGCGCGGCGTAAGGCACCACCACCGCATCGCGATCGCGCGCGACAGCGACCTGCGCGGTCAGCGGCTGGCCCGGGCTGGGGGCGTCGCCGGCGGGGATGTCCACCAGGATGGAGGCCAGTCGCGTCTGCGGATCGACCGCGCGGCTGAGGCTGCGCACATTGGCGGCAAAGGGCGGGCGGCCATCCAGCGGCTGCACCTGCACCGGGGCGCCAACCTGCAGGCTGCCGATCTGCGCCGGGTCGATCCCGAACCGCGCCACCCCGGTGCCGGCCGCCGCGAGGCTGGCCACCGGCGCGCCGGGTGCGAGCAGGTCGCCGACATTCACCAGCACCCGCTGCACGTCGCCGGCGGCGGGCGCGCGCAGATCGAGCTGGGCCAGCCGCGCCTGCAGCGTGCTGCGCTGGGCTTCGGCCGTGGTCAGGCGCGCCTGCGCGGCCTCGACATCGGCCTGGCTGGCCAGGCCGTCGCTGCGCAGGCGCCGGGTGCGCGCCAGGGCGTCCTGCGCGGCCCGTGCCTCGGCCAGGGCGGATTGCCTCTGCGCGGTAGTGACCGGGCTGGGCTGCAGTCGCACGATGCGCTGGCCCTGGCGCACGCGGCTGCCGGCCGGGGCTTCGATTGCCGCGACCACTGCCTCCACCGGCGCGACCAGCATGCGCTGGCTCTCGCTGCCGGCTTCCACCTGGCCGTACACGGTGATGGTCTGCGCCACCGCACCGCGCTCGGCGGTGGCCAGGGTGACCAGCGCGGACGCGGCGCCGGTGTCGATCGCGGCATCGTCGGCATCGCCGGAACGGCCGCAGGCAGCCAGCAGCAGGCATAGCAGGACAGGGGACAGGCGCAGGGTCATGGCAGGGTCTCGATCGGCGCGCCGGCCAGCAGTTCCAGCGCGATGTGGTGCTCGGCAATGGTCTGGTCCAGCTGCGCCAGCAGCAGCTGGCGGTCGCGCCAGGCCTGCCGCAGCGTCTCTGCGGCCGCCAGCGAGAGATCGCCGCGCGCGGCGGCGGCCTGCGCGGCGGCGGCCTGCTGCTGCAGCGCGGGCGCATCCGCCTGCGCCGCTTCGCGCTCGCGCAGTGCCAGCAGCAGGGCCTGGCGCGCGCTCTCCAGATCGGCGCGGGTCTGGAACAGGCGGGCCTCGTATTCCGCGCGCAGGCTGGCGCGGGTGGCGGTTTCCACCGCGATGCCGCCGCGGTTGCGGTTCCACAGCGGCAGGGTGAAATCGAGCGCCGGCCCGAGCAGCAGGTTGCCGGCGGAGTCGCGGTTGCCGGTCAGGCTCAGATTGAGGCTGGGGAACTGCTCCAGGATCGCCCGGTGCAGCGCGGCCTCCTGGGCGTCGTAGCCGGCGCGCAGCGCGGCCAGATCGCTGCGCTGCGCGCGCGCCTGCGCAAACAGTGCAGCCAGAGGAGGCGGTACACGATCGGACCCCGGCGCATCCGCCAGCGCCAGTTCGGTCTGCGGCGGCAGGCCGAGCAGGCGGTTCAGCGTCTGCCGGGCATCGCGCAGATCCTGTTCCAGCGTGCGCAGGCGGGTCTGTGCATCCAGCGCGGCCAGCCGCTGTGCCTGCGCCGCGTCGGCCGCCACGTCGCCGCGCGCGGCCGCGCGCAGATTGGCTGCGGCCAGCTGCGCGGCGGCCTGGGCGCTTTCGCGCAGCAGCGGCAGCTGGTGCTGGTAGGCGTGGATGCGCGCTGCCTGCAGACGCGCCTGGCCGGCGGTCTGCCACTCGGCCCAGGCCAGATCCAGACGCACGCTGCGTGCCTGTGCATGGGCCTGGGCGCGGGTGAGCGCACGCGTGCGCAGGGCATTGAGATCGAAGCCGAGCGCGGCGCTCAGGTTGAGCAGGGTGTCTGGCCCGCGCAGCACTTTGTCGGCGCCGAGGCTGAAGGTGGGATCGGGCAGCAGCCCGGCCGCGAAGGCCTGTGCATCCGCGACTCCGGCGCGCGCGCGCAGGGCCAGCAGGTCGGGATTGCCGAGCACCGCCAGGGTGGCGATGGCATTGGCGTCCAGCGGCGCCTGCAGATCGATCCGCGCCGGCGCCAGCCACGGCCGCGCGATGGCATCCGCGCGTGCTTGCAGCGCGCTGGCCAGTGGCGGCGACAGCAGCGGCGGCGATTCGTCCAGCGGCTGCGGCGCGTAGCTGGCGCAGCCGGCCAGCAGCAGGATCAGCGCGGGTGCGATCAGCGCGCCTCGCATCATGGGCGGGTCTCCGTGACGGCGTCGAAAGGCAGCAGGGCCAGGCAGGCGCATAGGCCGGGGGCGGCGTCCTCCAGATGCAGATGGCCGCCATGTGCCTGCGCGATGGCATCCACCAGGCTCAGGCCGAGGCCGTGGCCGGGCGTGCTGCGCGAGGCTTCCAGCCGCACGAAGCGCTGGCGCACGCGCTCGCGGTCGGCGGCGGGGATGCCGGGGCCGTCGTCGCGCACGCAGACGGTGATCGTGCCGGCAGTGGTGTCGATCCCGGCCCGCAGCTCCACCCGGCAGCCGGCGGGGGTGTGGCGCAGGGCGTTCTCGACCAGGTTCAGCAGCGCCTGCGCCAGCAATTGGCGGTCGCCGCGCACGCGCAGGCCGGGTGCGATCGCGGTGACGAAGGCGTGCCCGCTGTCCTCGGCCAGCGGTTGCAGGCTCTCGGCCAGTTCGCCGGGCAGCGCGCTCAGGTCGAGCACGCCGCAGCCCTTGGCCAGCTCGCCGGCATCGACTTCGGCGATCCGCAGGATCGCATCGAACAGGCCCAGCACCTCGTCCGCGCGCGCCTGCGCAGCGGCCATAAGCGCTTGCCGGCGTTCGGGGTCGGATTCCTGCGGCAGCGCTTCCAGTTGATGGCGCAGGCGCATCAGCGGCGTGCGCAGGTCATGCGCGAGGTCGGCGCTGACCTGGCGCAGATGGCCGATGAGCGCGGCGATCCGGTCGAGCATGGCGTTCAGCGATGCGGCGAGACGGTCGAACTCGTCGCCGGCGGCGGTCAGGGCGGCGCGCTGCGCCAGGTCGCCGCGCAGCACCGCGGTGGTGGTGCGATCCAGCGGTTGCAGGCGGCGGTGCAGATAGCGACCCAGCAGCAGGGCGGCCAGCGCGCCCAGCCCGAGCAGGCCCAGCAGCGCCAGCGCGAACACGCCCAGCAGGGTGCGGTCGATGGTTTCCAGCGCTTCCAGATCGGCCGCGACCACCAGACGGTTGCCATCCGGCAGCACGCGCACCATGGTGAGCGCCGGATCCGGGCCTTCGCGCGGATCGCGCAGCAGGA
>CAYYAT010000088.1:0-345 GCA_964469595.1 uncultured Thermomonas sp. | reverse complement strand
TCTGCCGGCGCAGCGCGGCGTGGGTGGCGTAGTAGATCGCCGCGCCCAGCGGCAGCAGCGCCAGCGCGTAGAGCAGCAGTCCGAGCAGTGCGATCCGGCGCGCGGCGCTGCGTCGCGCGGTGCTCATGGCATGCGCACCCGGTAGCCGGCGCCGCGCACGGTCTCGATCGCGTCTTCGGCGAAGCCGTCATTGAGCTTGGCGCGCAGGCGGCTCACGTAAATTTCCACCGCATTGCTGGTGATTTCCTTGTCCCACTCGCTCAGGCTCTCGGCGAGCTTGTTTTTGCTCACCACGCGCGGCGCGGCCAGCAGCGGATGTAATCATGGACGATCGCGAGCTTCAGC
>CAYYAT010000087.1:0-6967 GCA_964469595.1 uncultured Thermomonas sp. | reverse complement strand
TGGTGCGCTGGCTCCACTCGTCCCACAGGTAGATGTGCAGGTCGGTGCCGCAGATCGCGGTCTTCTCCAGCTTGATCAGCACTTCGTTCGGGCCGGGCACCGGGATCGGCACCTGTTCCATCCAGATGCCCTTGGCGGCTTCGCGCTTGACCAGCGCGCGCATGGTGGTGGCTTGCGACATGTGCGTGACCCGTGGAAGTTAAGCGTGCATTTTAGCGCCGTTCCCCGCGCCGCCCCGGCCTGACCATGGGCACGGGGCGTCGGCGGGCGGGGGATGGTCTAATACCGGTTTGCCATCCCTAGAGAGCCGCCCATGCGTAAACGCCGCCTGACCGCCGCCCTGGCCCTGACCCTCGCGGGCGCGGCCGCCCATGCCGACGAAGGCATGTGGATGCCTTCGCAATTGCCGCAGCTGGCGGCGCAGCTGAAGGCGGCCGGTTTCCAGGGCGACCCGGCGCGGCTTGCCGACGTCACCGCCGATCCGCTGGCGGCGGTGATCTCGCTGGGCGGCTGCACCGCCAGCTTTGTCTCGCCGCAGGGGCTGATCGTCACCAACCACCACTGCGCGATGGGCGCGATCCAGCTCAATTCCACGCCCGAGCGGAACCTGATCCAGGACGGCTTCAACGCCGCCACCTTGGCCGACGAGGTCTCCGCCGGACCGGCTGCGCGCGCGTGGGTGACGGTCGGCTTCACCCCGATCACCGACCGCATCCTGGCCGGCGCCCGTGGCAAGACCGGGCGCGCCTACTTCGACGCGGTGGAAGCCGCGAAGAAGGCCGCGGTGGCCGGGTGCGAACGGGACGCCGGGTACCGCTGCAGCGTGGCCGACATGTACTACGGCAGCGAGTTCTACCTGATCAAGCAGTTGGAGCTGAAAGATATCCGGCTGGTGTACGCGCCGCCGGAGGCGATCGGCAACTACGGCGACGAGATCGACAACTTCATGTGGCCGCGCCACAGCGGCGATTTCGCGTTCTACCGCGCCTACGTGGGCAAGGATGGCAAGCCGGCTGCGTATTCGCCCGACAACGTGCCGTACGTGCCGCCTGCGGTGCTGCCGGTGTCCACCGCGCCGGTGAAGGCGGGGGATTTCGCGATGGTGGCCGGCTACCCCGGCGTCACCTTCCGCCTGCGCACCGCTTCCGAGTTCGCCACCCAGGTGGACTGGCTGCTGCCCACGCGGGTGGAGATGCTGGACGGCCTGATCCGCACCATCGACGCGGCCACCGCCGGTAGCGAAGCGAAGCGCGTGCGCTACGCCTCCACCGTGGCCTCGCTGAAGAACAATCTCAAGCGCGCGCAGGGCGAGCTGGACGGACTGCGCCGCAGCGACGCCGTGCGCGTGCGCCGCGTCGACGAGGGCGCGATGCTGGCCTGGCTGGCGCGGCAGCCGGGCAGCAAGCCGATGCAGGCGGAGATCCGCGCGCTGCAGGCGCAGCTGGACGCGCAGGACGCCACCCGCGCACGTGATTTCATCCTGCCGTTCCTGCGCCCGGGGCTGCTAGGCGCGGCGGTGCAGCTGCAGCGGCTGGCGTATGAGCGCAGCAAGCCGGACGCCCAGCGCGAGTCCGGCTACCAGCAGCGCGACGAAGCGCTGATCGAAGGCGGGTTGAAGCAGCTGCAGAAGCGCTTCGATCCCGAGGTGGAGAAGGCCACCCTGCGCTACGCGCTCGAGCGCTATTTCGCGCTGCCCGCCGCGCAGCGGGTGCCGGAGTTCGATGCGGTATTCGGCGCCAATGCGACCGAAGCCGCGCAGCGGCTGGACGCCCTGTACGCGGGCACCCGGCTGGGCGACGAAGGTGTGCGGCTGGGGGCGATGCACCAGGATGCCGCGCAGCTTGCAGCCTCCGATGACAGCCTGCTGCGCGCCGCCGCCACGTTGCAGCCAGCGCTGCTGCGGCTCGAAGACGCGGCCAAGCAGCGCGCCGGCGAGCTGCTGCGGCTGCGCCCGGCCTATATGCGCGCCCTGATCGCCTACCGCAAGACGCAGGGCCGCGCGGTGTATCCGGACGCCAACTCCACCCTGCGCGTGAGCTACGGCAAGGTCAGCCCGCTGTCGCCGCGTGATGGCATCGACTACCGCCCGCTGACCACGGTGGCAGGCATTCTCGAAAAGCACACCGGCAAGGCCCCGTTCGATGCACCGAGGCCGCTGCGCGAGGCGATCGCCAAGGGCGATTTCGGCAGCACCATGGATCCGGAACTGAAGACGCAGACGGTCGATTTCATGACCAATCTGGACACCACCGGCGGCAATTCCGGCTCGCCGGTGCTGGATGCGCAGGGCCGCCTGATCGGGCTGAACTTCGACAGCAACTGGGAGGCGGTCAGCGCCAGCTGGATGTTCGACCCGCGCTACAAGCGCGCGATCCACGTGGACATGCGCTACCTGCGCTGGATCCTGGCCAAGGTATATCCGGCGCCGCGCTTGCTGCGCGAGATGCAGCTGCCGGCCGAGTGAGCCGACGCTGCCCTCATCGGATGACGAGGCCGAGGCAAAACGACAGCCACAGCCGGCACGACCACGCCTGGAAGCCGGCTGCGAAACCAAGATACGAAACCAAGAGACGCACCAGAGAGAGGGAGATGACATGCGCAAGACGATGATGGCCGCCGCGGTGGCGCTGGCGGTGGCGGGGCTGGGCACGGCGAGTGCCGGCGAGGGCATGTGGGTGCCGCAGCAGCTGCCGGAGATCGCCGGCCCGCTGAAGCAGGCCGGGCTGAAGCTGGACCCGAAGCAGCTGGCCGACCTCACCGGCGACCCGATGGGCGCGGTGGTCTCGCTGGGCGGCTGCACCGCGAGCTTCGTGTCCCCGAACGGGCTGGTGGCCACCAACCACCACTGCGCTTATGGCGCGATCCAGCTCAACTCCACCCCGGAGAAGAACCTCATCCGCGACGGCTTCAACGCGCCGACCACGGCCGACGAGCTGTCCGCCGGCCCGAATGCGCGCATCTACGTGCTGGAGGCGATCACCGACGTCACCGCGCAGGCCAAGGCCGCGATGGCGGCTGCCGGCAATGACCCGGTGGCGCGCGCGGATGCGCTGGAGGCGTTCGAGAAGAAGGCCACCGGCGACTGCGAGGCCGAGCCGGGCTACCGCTGCCGCCTGTACAGCTTCATGGGCGGCAACACCTACCGCCTGTTCAAGAACCTCGAGATCAAGGACGTGCGCCTGGCCTATGCGCCGCCGTCCAGCGTCGGCAAGTTCGGCGGCGACATCGACAACTGGATGTGGCCGCGCCATACCGGCGATTTCTCGTTCTACCGCGCCTACGTCGGCAAGGATGGCAAGCCGGCCGCGTTCAGCAAGGACAACGTGCCGTACCGCCCGAAGCACTGGCTGAAGATCGCTGAGGCGCCGCTGCGCGCGGGCGACTTCGTGATGGTGGCCGGCTACCCGGGCCGCACCGATCGCTATGCGCTGGCCGCCGAGTTCCAGAACACCGAGGCCTGGCGCTATCCCGCGATCGCCAAGGCCTACAAGGACCAGATCGCGCTGGTCGAGGCCGCGGCCAAGGACAACCCCGACATCGCGGTGAAGTACGCCAGCGCGCTGGCCGGCTGGAACAACACCAGCAAGAACTTCGAGGGCCAGCTGGAAGGGTTCAAGCGCAACGGCGTGCTGGCGATCAAGCAGCGCGAGGAGGCCGATGTGCTGGCCTGGCTGCGCAAGCGCGGTGCCGCCGGCAAGCCGGCGCTGGAGGCGCATGCCACGCTGGTGAAGCTGGTCGAGGACGGCAAGCGCACCCAGGAGCGCGATCTGGTGCTGGGCAGCTTCGACCGCACCGGTACCGTCGGGGTGGCGGTGAGCCTGTACCGGCTTGCGCTCGAGAAGCAGAAGCCCGACGCCGAGCGCGAATCCGGCTACCAGCAGCGCGACCTGCCGGTGATCGAGGGCGGCCTGAAGCAGATGGAGCGCCGCTACGTGCCGGCCATGGACCGCCAGCTGCAGCAGTACTGGCTGGACCGCTACGTGGCGCTGCCGGCCGACCAGCGCGTGGCCGCGGTGGACGCCTGGCTGGGCGGCAGTGACAAGGCCGCCGCCGAGCGCGCGCTGGCGCGCCTGGACGGCAGCAAGCTGGGCAGCCTCGACGAGCGCCTGAAGTGGTTCAAGGCCGACAGGGCCGCGTTCGAGGCCAGCCATGATCCGGCCATCCAGTACGCGGTGGCGGTGATGCCCACCTTGCTGGCGATGGAGCAGCAGGCCAAGGCCAGCTACGGCACCGCGCTGCAGGCGCGCCCGCTGTACCTGCAGGCCATTGCCGACTACAAGCGCAGCAAGGGCCAGTTCGTGTACCCGGACGCCAATTCCTCGCTGCGCATCACCTTCGGCCACGTGAAGGGCTACACCGGGTTGGACGGCAAGGTATACACCCCGTTCACCAAGCTGGAGGAAGTGGCGGCGAAGGAGACCGGCGTCGAGCCGTTCGACAACCCCAAGGCGCTGCTGGAGGCGGTGGCGGCCAAGCGCTACGGCGGGCTGGCGGATGCGGCGCTGGGCACCGTGCCGGTCAACTTCCTGGCCGACCTCGACATCACCGGCGGCAACTCCGGCTCGCCGGTGCTGGACGCGCACGGCCGGCTGGTCGGGCTGGCGTTCGACGGCACCCTGGAGTCGGTGGCCAGCAACTGGGTGTTCGACCCGGTGATGACCCGCATGATCTCGGTGGACCAGCGCTACATGCGCTGGATCATGCAGGAGGTGATGCCGGCGCCGCAGCTGCTGCAGGAACTGGGCGTGGCGCCCACGCCGTAAGCGCCGCCGCGTCCGCGACCCAGGAAACGCCGGCCTCGTGCCGGCGTTTTCATGCGGGCGACCTGCTAGGCTGTCGCACCGCCATCGCGCCCTCTCTCCCCTCGCATGAAGATCCTGCTTGCCCGCCACGGCGAAACGCCGTGGAACGCCGAAGGCCGCTACCAGGGCCGCACCGACATCCCGCTCTCCGCGGTGGGGATCGCGCAGGCGCAGGCGCTGGGCCGGCGCCTGCGTGATGTGCCGATCGCGCGTGCGGTGGCCTCGCCGCTGGCGCGCGCAGCGGAGACGGCGCGGCTGGCATTGGGCGAGGCGCGCGCCGGGATGCTGCTGTTCGACGACGGCCTGCTGGAGATCGGCCACGGCAGTTGGGAGGGCCTGCTGACCGCCGAGATCGCCGCGCGCGACCCCGAGCGCCTAGCGGCCTGGCGGCAGGCGCCCGACCGCGTGCAGATGCCGGGCCTCGGCGGCGAATCGCTGCAGCAGGTGCTGGATCGCGCCTGGCCCGCGCTGGCGCGCGCCTGCGCGGGATTGGCGGAGGACGACGTGCTACTGGTGGTCGCCCACGACGCGGTCAACCGGGTGCTGCTGGCGCGCATCCTCGGCATTCCGCTGGCCAGGCTGTGGGGCTTCCGGCAGGCCCCGGCCACGCTGAACCTGCTGCAAGGGCCGCAGGTGGACGCGCTCGAGGTGGTGCGCCTGAACGATGCCACCCACCACACCGCGCTGTTCGGCGAAGCCAAGCATCGCGCGCTGTAAGCTGCGCCACCCCGGTTCCTGCGATCCCGCGATGCCACGTACGCTTGCCGACTGGCTGGCCTTCATCGAGCGCCAGCACCCCAACGCGATCGCCATGGGCCTGGAGCGCGTGCGCGCGGTGGCCGCGCGGCTGGGCCTGCAGCACCCGGCGGCGCGGGTGGTCACCGTCGGCGGCACCAATGGCAAGGGCTCCACGGTCGCCTTCATCGACGCCATCGCCCGCGCGCAGGGCCTGCGCGTGGCCACCTACACCTCGCCGCACCTGCTGCGCTTCAACGAGCGCATCCGGATCGATGGGTGCGAGGTCGAGGATGCCGCGCTCATCGAAGGCTTCGCGGCGGTGGAGGCGGCGCGCGGCGAGACGCCGCTGACCTATTTCGAATACGCCACCCTGTGCGCGCTGTGGCTGTTCCAGCGCGCCGGTCTGGACCTGGCGGTGCTGGAGGTGGGCCTCGGCGGGCGGCTGGATGCGGTCAATCTGGTGGATGCCGATGCCGCGGTGATCACCACGGTGGACCTCGACCACCAGGACTGGCTGGGGCCGGATACCGAGGCCATCGGTTTCGAGAAGGCCGGCATTGCGCGCCCGTTCAGGCCGCTGGTGCTGGGCGACGATGATCCGCCGTCCAGCGTGTTGCGGCATGCCTATGCCATCGGCGCGCCGGCCTGGCGGATCGCCAACGACTTCTTCGCGGAGCCGGTGGATGCGGCGCACTGGCGCTGGCGCGAGGTCGGCTACGAACTCGTGCTGCCGCTGCCGATGCAGGCGCAGGGCGCGCCGGTGCAGCTGCGCAATGCCGCCTGCGCGATCGCCGCGCTGCGCGCGCTGGACCTGCCGCTGGAGGATGTGGCGATCGCGCGTGGCGTGGCCACGGCCGCGGTGGCGGGCCGGCTGCAGCGTTTCGAGCGCGATGGCGTGGAGGTGCTGGTGGATGTCGGCCACAACCCGCAGGCGGCGCGCGCGCTGGCCGGCTGGCTGCGCGCGCAGCCGGCGCGGCGCACCCTGGCGGTATACGCCGCACTGGGCGACAAGGATGCAGCCGGGGTGGCGGCCGCGCTTGCGCCGGCGGTCGAAAGCTGGCAGCTGGCCGGGACCCAGGCCGCGGGCGCGCGCGGAATCACCGGCGAGGCGCTGCAGCAGCGCCTGCGTGGAGTGGGGGCGGATCCCGTTGTCCATGCCGAGGTGGCCGACGCGCTGTGCGCGGCGCTGGCGCAGGCCGCGCCGGACGGGCGGGTGCTGGTGTTCGGCTCCTTCCATGCCGCAGCCGAGGCCCTGCGCCTGCTGGGCGGAGACGCCTGAACGGCCCGTCGGCGGCGGGCGCATGCCGGTATAATCGCGTTCCCACCGTGCCTGGCCCCGCGGAATGCCGATGGATGCTTCGCTGAAACAGCGCCTGGTCGGCGCGGCCGTGCTGGTCGCGTTGGCGGTCATCTTCCTGCCGATGCTG
>CAYYAT010000086.1:0-7005 GCA_964469595.1 uncultured Thermomonas sp. | reverse complement strand
TGTTGGAGCGCTTGATGTTGCCGGTCAGCTTGCGCAGGGCCTGGCTCATCAGGCGCGCCTGCAGGCCGGGCAGCTGGTCGCCCATTTCGCCCTCGATCTCGGCCTTGGGAGTGAGCGCGGCCACCGAGTCCACCACCACCATGTCGATGGCATTCGAGCGCACCAGCATGTCGGCGATCTCCAGCGCCTGCTCGCCGGTGTCGGGCTGCGACAGCAGCAGGTCGTCCAGGTTCACGCCCAGCTTCTGCGCGTAGATCGGGTCCAGCGCGTGCTCGGCGTCGATGAAGGCGCAGGTGCCGCCCGCCTTCTGGCACTGGGCGATGGCCTGCAGGGTCAGCGTGGTCTTGCCCGAGGACTCGGGCCCGTAGATCTCCACCACCCGGCCCTTGGGCAGGCCGCCGATGCCGAGGGCGATGTCCAGCATCAGCGAGCCGGTGCCGATGGTCTCCACCGCCTCCACCGTGCGATCGCCCATGCGCATCACCGAGCCCTTGCCGAACTGGCGCTCGATCTGGCCCAGGGCCGCCGCAAGCGCGCGCTTCTTGTTCTCGTCCATCGTGGTGCTCCTCAAGTCGGTGATGTCTGGAATGGGGTCAGCTTAGGCGGGGCGCGTCGCACGGACTGCGACGCGGGAACGCGAGGGGAAACGTCGCATGGCGAGCCGGCGCGGGGCATCGGGAAAGACCCGGGCCGCGGCTCGGGATTCCCCGTGCGTACGCACCGGAACGGCGGCCGGATCACGCATTCGGACGCACCAGGCCGCAGTACAGGCCCTCGATGGCGAATTCCTGGCCGGGCTTCACCTCGATGGGGGCGTAGTCCGGGTTGCGCGGCAGCAGGCGGATCTTGCCCTGCCCCAGCTTGAGCAGCTTGACCGTGATCTCATCATCGATCCGGGCGATGACGACCTGGCCGTTGCGGGCCTCGGACGTGCGGTGCACGCCGATCAAATCGCCGTCGAAGATGCCTTCATCGCGCATGGAGTCGCCCTTGACCTTGAGCAGGTAATCCGGACGCGGCGAGAACAGCGCGCGGTCGAGCAGGAGCATCTGGTCGCTGCCGATGTCGGCCCCGATCGGCACGCCGGCGGCGACCTGGCCCAGCACCGGCAGGCGCAGCGCTTCGTCGTTGGCCGCCAGCGCCAGCTGGCGCGGTCCCTCGGGCAATTTCAGTAGGCGCAAGCTGCGCGCGCGGCCGGGGCTGCGTTCGACGATCCCGGCAGCTTCCAGTGCCTCCAGATGGTACTGGGCGGCGCGCACGCCCTTGAAACCGAAGGCGCGGGCGATTTCCGCCTGCGAGGGAGCGAAGCCATCGGCCTCGATGCGGTCGGCGATGAAGGCGTGGATGGCACGCTGGGTGTCGGTCAGGCTCATGGTTAGTAGTATTACCACTAACAACCCGTGCGATCAAGGCCGCAAGCTCAGGGCCATGGCGGCTCCGCCAGAGCCACGCGCTGGCGCGCCTGCTCGATGCGTGCGGGGAGGCCCACGCAGTAGCTGGATCGCTGTTCCGGGGTCAGCGTCGCGAGGCGTGCCCGCTCCTCCTCTTCCTTGTGCGGCGTGGACAGCCCGGCCTGCAGGAACGGAAGTGCGTAGTCGATGTCGGCCAGCTCCGATTGTTCGCTGGGATACAGGGTCTTGCCGGCATCGCGGTGCGCGCGCAAGCGATCGGCGCGACCACGCTTCGCCGCCACGACCTCACCGAGGAAGGTCCCGATCGCCGTGTCCAGCCCCGCGCCGCACGCCGCGCTCCCGGCGCGCATCCGGGCGACCTCGGTCAAGATGCCGTCGGCCAGTCGGGAGCGGAATCGGTATCCGGCTTCCAACGGTTCGCACCGGCAGGCATCGCCCAACCCGCTGCCGATCCCCCACCGCTGGAACACGGTGCAGCCGCCATCGCGGGTGGCGACCAGGCTGATCGTGATCCGCCGTTCCGGCGGCGTGCCCACTGGATCCGCACCGCGCGGGACCTCGGTGTAGCGCGAGGCGACGAGGAAATGGTCCGACGGTAGCGACAGCGCGTATTGCTCGCGCAATTCCGGTGGCGGCGCGTTCGCGAGGAGGCGCTGCGCGCGCTCCTGCACGACGGCCCGGCAGGTGGCATCGGGAGCCACCAGGCGCCCGAGTGGTTCGTTGTCGCGGGCTTCCAGCCAGGCGCGGGCCTCGGCCACGTGGATGCTGCCGGGATGGTCCAGGAGGAAACGGACATAGCGATCCGGCGGCTCGCCGCCTTGCAGGAAGCGCCAACGCGCGTCCGCGGACAGCAGGTCGCCGGCGATGGCGCTGGCGGCGACGATGGCCAGGAGCAAGCCAGTAGCGGGCACCGATCGGCGCATGCGCATGCCCACCGGGTCAATCCAGCAAGCTGTCGACGCCGCGCAGGGCGGCGGCGACGGTCTGCCGGCGCACTGCGTCGCGGTCGCCCTCGAAGCGGAACAACTCCGCGCGGGCATAGCCGCCGCGGCGCTTCCAGCCGATCCAGACCGAGCCGACCGGCTTATCCTCGCTGCCGCCGCCGGGACCGGCGATGCCGGTGACGGCCACCGCGAGCGTGGCGCCGGAATGCACCAGCGCGCCGGACACCATCTCCACCACGGTTTCGCGGCTGACCGCGCCGAACTGCTCCAGGGTCTGCGGGCGCACGCCCAGCAGGGCCTGCTTGGCCTCGTAGCTGTAGGCGACCATGCCACAGTCGAACCAGGCCGAGGAACCAGGAATGTCGGTCATGCACTTGGCGATCCAGCCGCCGGTGCAGCTCTCGGCGGTGACCAGCATCTGGCGGGCCGCCAGCAGGCGTTGCGCCGTGGCGTGCGCCAGCGCGTCGAGGTCGTGGTCGTCGGGGGCGATCATGCGCGCGGCCTGCGAAAGGAGTGCGGGCGTTGTAGCGCATGCGGGCGCAAAACGGAACCGGCCCGCAGATGCGGGCCGGCTGTCCATCCCGTGGCGGCTGGTGTCAGAAGCGCAGCCGCAGGGTGACCCCCAGCATGCGCGGCGCGCCCAGGAAGGCATCGTAGGTATTGCGCGGATTGCCCGGCTCGGGCGTGCCCAGCGCCTGCAGCGGCCCGTCGAACCCCACCTGCACGTAGTCCTGGTTGAACAGGTTGGTGGCCCACAGCTCCACCTGCCAGCGCTGGTCGCGGCGGCCGATGCCGATGCGGGCATTCACCAGCGCGTAGGCCTTCTGCTGCTTCTCGGCATCGAGGTCGGAGCCGGTGTTGTAGCTGGACATGTACTTGCCGCCGATGTTGAAGCGCCCCTGCAGGTGGCTGCCCACATCCCATTCATAGGTCACCGCCAGCGAGCCGGAGAACCGCGGCGCGAAGCTCATGCGCGCCCCGGGCAGCTTGTACAGGGCGCCGGGATACACGAAATCCGCGCCGGGGATGGTCTTGCCGTAGCGGGTGTCGGCCCACATCGCTCCGGCCTGCAGCATCAGGCCGCGCACGGACGCCGGCTGCCACAGCAGTTCGGCATCCAGCCCCTTGGAGACCACCCGCGGGATCGAACGCACCACGAAGCTGGTGCCGAGGAAGCTGTTGAGCTGGAAGTCGCTGTAGGTCTGGTGGAACAGCGCGCCGTTGAGCAGCAGGTTGCCACCGGCCCATGTGGTCTTGGCGCCCAGCTCCCAGCTGTTCACGAACTCACCCGGGAACGAGGTGTCGTTGACCGGGACGATGCCCGGGCCGCCGCTGGACAGCCCGTTGCTGGACTGCACGCGGTCCAGGTTGAAGCCACCGGCCTTGTAGCCACGCGCATACGACAGGAAGGTCATCACGTGCGGGTTCCAGCGGTAGGCCGCCTTGAGCGTGCCCGACCACTCGTTCTCGGCCAGCGACTGGCCGGTGGCGCGGCCGTTGTGCCGCACATTCGCCCACGGCAGGCAGCTGTAGGCCACCACGTTGCCGATGATCGCCTGCTGGGTCGCCGCCGGCAGCAGCGCGAACGGCACCCCGCGCGCGGTCAAGGCGCTGGCGATGCGCCCGATCGCGGCCGCGCTGACGTTGCCGTTGGCATCGAAATACGAAGCGCAGCCCGGGCTGCCGTTGGGGTTGCCGTAGAGCGACTGCAATTGCTTGCTTTCGCGGGTGTAGCGCAGGCCCTGGGTGATCTCCAGCCCTTCCGCGGCGTGCCAGGTGTTGTTGCTGAACAGCGCGCTGCTGCGCGACGTCTGGCGGTAGTGATCGAGCGCGCCCAGCCCGGCGAACACCGTGCCATAGGGGCGCCCGGTGGCGTCGGCCAGGAAGGTGGCCGCGTTCGGCAGGCTGGCCGAGGGCGGGTTGATGAGCGAGAGCAGGCCGATCGACAGGTAGGGCTCGTAGGCCGCCCCGATCCGGTAGCTCTCGGTGCGGTGGATGGTCTCGTCGCTGTAGAACGCGCCGACCAGCCAGTCGAAATGCTCGCTGCTGCCGGCCAGCCGCAGCTCCTGGCTGAAGGTCTTGAACTGGCTGTAGGACTCGTCCTTCTGCGGGTTCATGTAGATCAGGTCGGCGGTACTGAAATCGAAATCGCGGCCGGTCACCGCATCCCAGTCGCGGCTGGCGGTGACCGAGGTCAGGGTGGCGCCGCCCAGCGCATCCATGCTGTAGGTCAGCTCGGCCTGTACGCCGCGGTCGTTGATCTTCTGGGTGGTGTCGCGGTTGCTGTAGGCCACCCGCGCCCACGGATTGGCGGGGATCGCGATGGCA
Source organism: uncultured Thermomonas sp. (assembly GCA_964469595.1). Classification (GTDB taxonomy): domain Bacteria; phylum Pseudomonadota; class Gammaproteobacteria; order Xanthomonadales; family Xanthomonadaceae; genus Thermomonas. The sequence continues at coordinate 2,321 of CAYYAT010000086.1, read as the reverse complement.
TTGCCGCCGCCCAGCGCATTGATCAGCGGCGCGCTGCTGCCGCTGACCAGCTGCACGGCGGTACAGCAGTTCTCGTTGCGATGGGTGGCATCCGCCGACAGCAGCACCTCCATGCGGTCGCTGGCCTGCCACAGCAGCTTGGCGCGGAAGGTGTCGAAATCCTGGTCGTAGTCGCGGTCGCGGGTGCGCGGGCCGGCCCCGGTCACCACCTTCATCCAGCCATCGCGCTCGCGGCGCGCGGCGTACAGGCGCAGCGCTGCGGTGTCGCCCAGTGGCGCGTTGAACCAGGCCGAACCGCCGCGCGCGTTGTAGTCGCCCACGGTCAACTCACCGCCGCCAGCCAGCTCGAAATCCGGCTTGCGGGTGATGACGTTGATCACGCCGGCCGAGGTGTTCTTGCCGAACAGCGTGCCCTGCGGCCCTTTCAACACCTCGATCCGTTCGAGTTCGCCGAGGTCGCCGAAGCCGACCGAATTGCGCGGGCGGTACACGCCGTCGATCACCACGCCCACCGAGGACTCCAGCCCGATGTTGTCGCCCACCGTGCCGATGCCGCGCAGGCGCGCGGTGGTGATCGCCTCGCTCTGGGTGCTGGTGACGGTCAGGCCGGGCACCAGCACCTGCAGGTCCTTGATGTCGCGCACGCCGGTATCCTGCAAGGTCTGCTGCGACAACGCGGTCACCGTCACCGGCACGTCCTGCAGCAGTTCCTCGCGCTTCTGCGCGGTCACCACCAGGGTATCCAGCGTCTTGGGCTCCGGCGTCTGGCCGGGTTTCGCATCGGACTCAACGCCGGGCTTCGCCCCGGCCTCCTGCGCCGCCGCCGGCGCCACGCCGGCCATCATCAATGCCACCGCTACCGCGACGGCCACGCCCTTGGGCTGCAAATGGATGCGCTGCATGATCGACCCCTCCCGATGATCATGTGAATGGAAACGGCCACCGGCATCCCCGCCGGTCACCGCCGTGGAATCGTCCTGAAACCCCTCCATCGCGCCCGCCCTTTCCCCGGGAGGTGCGCGCCTCCGCACCATAGCGCACCGCTGGGTTTGCTTGCAGGCCTGTGCGCGGACATTTCCACGAGAAAGAAACCCGCCTTGCGGCGGGCTTCGGTCAATGTGCCGGAATCGCGCGACGGCTTACCAGCAGCCGGAGGTGGAGGGGGATTTCACCCCGGCCTGGTTCAGGCTCAGGGTGCCGCAGGAGTCGCCAGCCTGCTTGCCGGTGGGCGCGGCGGAAATGGTGTAGGTCTTGGCGCCGGTCGCGACCGAGAAGTTGTAGAACCCCAGCGTGTCCGGCTCGCAGGCCTGGGTCAGGGTGCCGATCGCGGGGGCCCCGGCATAGCTGAGATCGGTGGTGTACACCCGCTCCAGGCGCTGCGACACCGCCACCAGGCAGGCCTCGCCGGCGGCACGGCGGGTCTTGCGCTGGTGCTCGTTGTAGGACGGCAGCGCGATCGAGGCGAGGATGCCCACGATCGCCACCACCACCATCAACTCGATCAGGCTGAAGCCTGCGGCGCGGGATGCTTGCGTGACACGCATGGAACGCTCCTTGGTCGTCATCAGTCGTTGCGGATCTCGCGCCAGGACACGCGCTGCCAGGTCATGATCTGCTTTCCGAAACTGCTCGCTCCGGCACCTGCGCTGCCGTCCACCACGCCCACGCCAGGCAGCAGCACCGGACGGGTGGGCATGCCCACGCCGAGGTTGACCGAGCCGATCGGGTTGCCGCCTGCCCCGGTGTCATCGGTACTGCCGTTCTTGTCCAGATCGAAGTACGACTTGCCGCCGCTGGTGCCAGAGAAGGCGTCGATGGCATTGAGATAGCCGCTGCCCGAGGCATCGCAGGCATCGCCTTCGGGAATCATGCTCGCAGCCACCATGTAGTTATTGTCGATCTGCACGTCCTGCACGATGCGCTCGCCCTTGCCCGGCAGGTCCACGTACCAGCCCTTGGACGCCGACGGCAGCGCGGCCTGGTCGTCGAAGTAGCGGTAGTCGCCGGAGACGGTGATGCTGCGCGCGGTCAGGTCGGCGCGGGTGTAGGAACCGCCGTCGTCCATGAATCCGTACATGCTCTGGGCATAGGTCGTCTTATCATCCGCATCGGACGTGGTCATGAAGCGACCGGTGCCGAAGAAGATCCAGCGCTTGTTGGTCTTCAGGTCGATGGCCGAGGCCAGCCCTCCGGTGATCGGCTGCGGGCTGCCCGCGGTCTTTTCGGCATGGAAGATCTTGGTGGCACTCCAGGCCGAGGGCGTGCTGGAGCGCAGGTCGAACTTCCAGATGTTGCCCTGCATATCGCCGGCATAGGCATAG